>WLOB01000013.1 GCA_009699505.1 Actinomycetota bacterium
CCCGCCGGACGCCCCCCGGACGCCGTCCCGGCCGTCCCGTGTGGGCCGCGTCCGCCCGGACCGGGCCCTTCGGCCGTCCACGGCACCGCCACGGACCGGGGCCGACGAGGTGGCAGCGGACCCGACGCGCGCTGCCCTAGCCTCCACGCCATGCGCGTCCGCTTCGCCCCGTCACCGACCGGCCTCCTGCACGTCGGGGGCGCCCGTGCCGCGCTCTACAACTGGCTGCTGGCCCGCGGCTCCGGCGGCGAGTTCCTCCTGCGCATCGAGGACACCGACCGCGAGCGCTCGACCCCCGAGAACATCGAGCAGATCCTCGACGCGCTGCGCTGGCTCGGCCTGGACTGGGACGGCGAGCCGATCCTGCAGACCACGCACGAGGAGCGCCACCGCGCCGTCGTCGCCCAGCTGCTCGCCGAGGACAAGGCCTACCGGTCGACCGCCACCGCCGACGACGTCCGCGCCTACAAGGCCGAGCACGGCGCCGACAAGGGCTTCCGCGGCGGCGACCACCCGACCCGCAGCCACGACTCCGAGGTCGGCGCCGTCCGCCTGCGGGTCCCGGAGGGCGCGACCGTCGTCCGCGACCTGATCCGCGGCCACACGACGTTCCAGAACGTCCACCAGGACGACCCGGTCGTCGCCCGCGCCGACGGCAGCCCGCTCTACAACCTCGCCGTCGCCATCGACGACCTCGACGCCGGCATCACGCACGTCATCCGCGGCGAGGACCACCTCTCGAACACGCCGAAGCAGCTCCTCGTCCTGCAGGCGATGGGCGCCGAGGCGCCCGTCTACGCCCACCTGCCGCTCCTGCACGGCCCCGACGGCAAGAAGCTCTCCAAGCGCCACGGCGCCGCCTCCGTGCAGGAGCTGCGCGACGCGGGCTACCTGCCCGACGCCGTCGTGAACTACCTCGCGCTCCTGGGCTGGGGCGACGCGGACGACGAGACCGTCATCCCGCGCGACGAGCTGGTGCGGCGGTTCGACGTCGCCCGCGTCTCGAAGAACCCGGCGCGCTTCGACGAGCAGAAGCTGAAGTGGCTGAACGGCAAGCACCTGCGCGGCCAGGGCGTCGACGGCCTGACCGCCACGATCCGCGGGCACCTCGAGGCCACGGGCCACGGCGAGCAGATCGCGGGCCGCGACGACCTGCTGCGGACCGCCGTCGAGATCAGCCAGGAGAAGATCTCCACGGTCGACGACTTCTGGACCCTGGCGGGCTTCCTCTTCGCCGGCCCCGTGGACGACGAGCAGGCCCGCGCGAAGTGGCTCGACGAGGCGCACCGCGAGCACCTGGCCGCCGTCCGCGGGACGCTGGCCGGACTCGACCCGTTCACCACGGAGACCGTCGACGCCGCCCTGCGCGCCCTCGTCGGCGAGCGCGGGGTCAAGGCGAAGGACCTCTTCCAGCCTCTGCGGGTCGCCCTGGCGGGCACGGCCGTCTCGCCCGGCGTCTTCGAGTCCGCGGCGGCCCTGGGCCGCGACGAGACGCTGGCGCGCGTCGACGCGGCGCTCGAGGGCTGAGTCGCCGACGGACGCCCGACGTCCAGCGCCCGTCCAGACGGGTGACGTGGAACCGACACGGAACGGATGCGAAAGAGGACTCAAGTATGAGCCGGAGGTCGCCGATACGTCCAGGGAGGCTCTGGACTCCTCGCACCTTCCCTATGACGAACTCCGCCGCTCCGACCTTCCCCGCCAACGACAAGGCGGCGCAGCCCTCCGGGTCGCGCGCCACGTCCTCGTCCGTGCCGACGCGGCCGAACGAGCAGCACGGACGCCGGCTGACCGCGGCGTTCGAGGCGCTCGAGGGCTTCCCCGCCCTGGCCGAGTCGCAGACGCGTCTGATCGCGGCGCTCGACGCCGACCCGATCGACCCGTCCGCCATCGTCGCGGCGCTCGAGACCGACCTGGGCCTCGGCCTCGGCGTCCTCCGCGTGGCCAACCGCCTGGACACGACGTCCGCCGGCCGCATCTCGTCCATCGCCGCCGCCATCGAGGTCGTCACGCCGCCGTCGCTGCGCGTCCTCGCCGAGCGCACGCGCACCGTCGACTACTTCGACCGCGCGGGCTCCTGGGGCCGCGAGGCGGACGCCCACCGCCGGCACGTCGCCGCGGTCCAGACGGCGATCCACCGCATCGGCGCCATCCTGGGCGACGTCGACGTCGAGACGCTGTCCTCCGCCGCCCTGCTGCACGACGTCGGCAAGCTCGTCCTGCTGCACGCCCACGCCGGCTACCCCGAGAAGGTCCTCCCGCGCGAGGCCACCCCGGAGGAGCGCATCGTCGCCGAGCGCCGCGAGCTCGGCGTGGACCACGCTCTCGTCGGCGGCGTCCTCGTCCGTCGCTGGGGCCTGCCGCGCGAGCTGGCGCGCCTCGTGGAGCGCCACCACGCCGACGACGTCGACCGCGACGTCGCGACCCTGCGCCTCGCCGACCTCATCGCGCACCACGGCCACGGCGACGAGGTCTCGCCGCAGGCGCTCATGCGCGTCGCCCGCTCCATGGGCATCGAGGCCCCGCAGCTTCGCGGGCTCCTCTACGACCAGGCCGTGCCGACCCAGCGCCGCGCCCGCAGCGCCGCGCCGTGCCCGCTCTCGGGTCGCGAGATGGAGGTCCTGCGCCGCCTCGCCGCCGGACGCGTCTACAAGCAGATCGCCGGCGAGCTCGGCCTGTCCACGAGCACCGTCCGCACCCACCTGCACAACATCTACGGCAAGCTCGGCGCCGTCGACCGCGCGCAGGCCGTGCTGATCGCCGTCGAGCGCGGCTGGCTCTAGGCCGCAGCGCCCCATCCGCCGCCCCCGGGCGGCCGTCGCCTGCGGGCCGGGTCCTCCCGGCCCGTCGTCGTTCCCGGCCGGCTCAGTCGCGGCGCCGCGACCGCACGCCGACGCGGCGCCCGAGCGGGGTCAGGCGCAGGAGGGCGAGCGCCACGACGACGCCGATCGCGTCGATCGCGACGTCGCGCACGGACCCGACGCGGCCCTGGACGAAGTGCTGGTGGCGCTCGTCGACCGCCGCCCAGGCGAGGGCGACCGCGGCGGCCCCGAGCAGCGACCGGGACTCGCGCGGACGGGGCCGGAGGCCGCCGAACGCCCTGGCCCAGAGGACCGTCAGCAGCGCGAACTCGGTCACGTGGGCCGCCTTGCGCAGCACGAAGTCCTGCTGGAGGCCCGAGGACAGGTCGGGCTGCGCGCTGAGGAACCAGACGACGCCCATGAGGACCAGGGGCGGCAGCAGCAGCGACGCGGCGCGGCCCGCCCGTCGCCCGGTCCGGGGGTCCGTCCCGCGGTCGTCCGGAGGGAAACCCTGTGATCCGACCGGGTTTCCCGGGATGCGCGTCGCCTGCGGTCCGCCGCCTCCCATATGCTCGGACTCTAGGGAGGGCTCCCCGTACGTCGTCACGAGGGCCACCAGTCTCCGATGATCTCCATCACCGCCAAATCCCCCTACGCCGTCCAGGCCCTGACCGAGCTCGGTCGCGCCGGCGGCGTCACCACCCCGGTCCCGGTGGCCGAGCTCGCCCGTCGCCGCGAGATCCCCGGGCAGTTCCTGGAGCAGCTCTTCGCGACGCTGCGGCGCGCCGGTCTGCTGCGTTCGCAGCGCGGCGTCCACGGCGGCTACGTCCTGACCCGCGACGCGCGCGAGATCACCGTGCTCGAGGTCGTCGAGATGCTCGACGGCCCGCTCGGCCAGGACTCCACCGGCGTCTTCGCCGAGGTCGCCGAGGCCGCCCGGGCCGTGCTCGCGGGCACGACGATCCAGGACGTCATCGACCGCGAGGCCCGGGAACAGGGCCAGACGATGTACTGGATCTGATCGTGCCCGGCGAGATCACCGACATCACGGGCCTCATCGGCAACACGCCGATGGTCCGCCTCGCCCCGCTGGAGCCCGAGGGCTCCGGGGTGGAGCTCTACGGCAAGCTCGAGCAGTACAACCCCGGCGGCTCCGTGAAGGACCGCATCGCGCTGGCGATGGTGCTCGCGGCCGAGAAGGAGGGGCGGATCTCCCCGGGCCGCACCACGATCATCGAGGCGACGAGCGGCAACACCGGCATCGGCCTGGCGTTCGTCGCGGCCGCGCGGGGCTACGACCTGACGATCTGCCTGCCGCAGGGCATGAGCCGCGAGCGCGAGACGCTGCTGCGGCTCTTCGGCGCCAAGGTCGAGGTCGTGGAGTCCATGGGCGGCATGACGGAGGCCGTCGACCAGGCGCGCCGTCTGGCCGAGGCGGACGACGCCTGGATGCCCGACCAGTTCGCCAACCCGGCCAACCCGGCCGTCCACCGCAGGACGACCGGCCCGGAGCTGCTCGAGCAGATGGACCACCGCGTCGACGTCTTCGTCGCAGGCATCGGCACGGGCGGCACGATCTCCGGCGTCGGCCACGTCCTGAAGGCGCACGACGAGAACACGCTCGTCGTCGGCGTCGAGCCCGCCTCGTCGGCGGTGCTGTCGGGCAACGCGCCCGGCCCGCACCGCATCCAGGGCATCGGCGCGGGCTTCGTCCCACCCGTCCTCGACCGGCGCGTCGTGGACGAGATCATCCCGATCACCGACGAGGACGCGATCGACACCGCGTGGCTGGTCTCGAAGCGCTGCGGCGTCCTCGCGGGCCTCTCGTGCGGCGCCGCGATCCACGGGGCGGTGCAGGTCGCGCGGCGTCCGGAGTCGCAGGGCAAGCGGATCGCCGTCGTGCTGCCCGACAGCGGCGAGCGGTACGCGAGCATGCCGTTCTTCCAGCCGCGGTGACCGTGCCGGGGCGCCCGGTGCGCATCCCCACCGCCGGGCGGTCCGCGCGTCCCGTGGCGGCGGGACCCGGCCGGGCGGCCGCTAGCCTTCGCTGACCGTGTTCGGCCTCCGTTCCATCGCGCGCGTCGGCGCCGAGCTCCGTCGCGACGTCCGCGCCGCCCACGAGCGCGACCCGGCCGCCCGGGGCGTCGGCACGCTCGAGATCCTGGCGACGTGGCCGGGCGTGCAGGCGCTCCTCGTCCACCGGGTCAGCCACGGGCTGCAGCAGCGCGGCGTCCCGGTGCTCCCGCGGCTGCTCGCCCACGCGTCGCGGACGATGACGGGCATCGAGATCCATCCGGCGGCGGTCATCGGCAGCGGCTGCTTCATCGACCACGGCGCCGGCGTCGTGATCGGCGAGACGGCGCGGATCGGCGACGACGTCACGCTGTACCAGGGCGTCACGCTCGGGGGCACGGGCTTCCAGATCGGCAAGCGCCACCCGACCGTCGGCGACCGCGTGACGATCGGGTCCGGCGCCAAGCTGCTCGGCCCGATCACGGTCGAGGACGACGCGAAGGTCGGCGCCAACAGCGTCGTCATCACGGACGTCCCGCGGAACAGCACCGTGGTCGGCAACCCCGGCCATCCCGTGCGGATCGACGGGCGCAGGGTCGAGGGTCCCGACGCGGACTGGATCCACCTGCCGGACCCGATCGCGGACGCCATGAGCGCCCTGGGCCGCCGGGTCGCGGAGCTCGAGGACCAGGTCCGCGCGCTCGGCGGCTCGCCGCAGGCGGACCCCACCGTCCGGGAGCCGGGCGGCGCCGAGGTCCACGAGCTGCGGCCGAAGCAGGGCCGGAGCCCGGCCGGCGGCTGAGCGGCCGCGCCCCGCGCGCGGGCCGGGGCCGAGACGCACGGGCCGGGGCCCGCTCTCAATAGAAGACGGTGCGGCAGCGGTGGCGGGGGTGCGCCTTGACCTCGGGGCGCTGGCCCGCGTGCCACAGCCACCCGTCGAGGTGTCGCGGGGCGATGCCGGTGCGGGCGCTCAGGAGCTCGACGGCGTGCAGGGCGACGCAGCGGATCTCGTGCTCGGCGCGGTGCATCGGCAGGGAGGTCCCGGCGTCGATCGTGGCCGCGAGCTCCTCGTCGTAGAGCAGGACGCCGGACCAGCGCAGGACGTGGGGGACGAGGTTGTCCGCGAACATCGTCAGGGCGTCGAGGTCGGGGATCCCACCCGCCCCGGCCAGGCCGAAGTGCTCGAGGTCGGCGCCGAGGATCTGGGCGCGCTTGTAGAGCCCGTGGTCGCGGTAGAAGGGCATGCCGGCGACGAGCGCCTCGGCGAGCCGCACGGCCGAGTCCGCCGAGGCGTCGAGGACGTCGACCGCGCGCCGCCTCCCGAGCCACGCGCCGAGGTCGCGCAGGGCCTGGGCGTAGAGGGCCATGAGGTGGTGGCTGGGCGTCTGGTCGAGGACGCGGGCGACGTCCGCGGCGGTCAGGGCGCGCAGGTCGGCGGCGGACCAGGGGCCGTGGTCGCGCCAGTGGTCCGCGAGGCCCCAGGCCACGGTCCAGTAGCCGCTGGAGTGCGGCCGCTTCCTGAGCGTCGGGAACCACCCCGAGCCGAAGTTGACGGCGTTGAGCGCCAGGACGTAGGACGCGACGTCGGCGCGGTCGCCGCCGTGGAAGTGGCGGACCTCGTCGCGGGCGGGCGGGTCGGTGGCGGCGGTGGCGTCCATCGCCTCGAGCGCCTCGTGGTCGATCGTCACGAACCGCGCGCCGGCGGTGACGTCCGCGGCGTGGGCGCGGACGCGGTCGGGGAGGGACTGGCGTCCGGCGGCCGTCATGGGCGCCACCGTACCGGCCCTCCCGGGCCCCGGACCGCGGCGGGACCGCGACCGGACCGCGGCGGGACCGCGACCGGACCGCCGCGGGACCGCGACCGGACCGCCGCGGGACCCCGGCGGGACCGCCTGCACGCGGACCCGACCGACGCCGGCGGACGGGGTGGTCCGGGCCGGTGCCTATCCTCGATATGTGAACTCGGTGAACGCGTACGCGGAAGAACTGCTCGAGGGGCTGAACGAGCCGCAGCGCCGTGCCGTGCAGCACCCGGGCGGCCCGCTGCTCGTGATCGCCGGTGCCGGGTCGGGCAAGACGCGCGTCCTGACCCACCGGGTCGCCTACCTCGTCCGCACGGGCGAGTGCGGGCTGGGAGAGATCCTCGCGGTGACGTTCACGAACAAGGCGGCGGCCGAGCTGCGCCACCGGGTCGGCGACCTCCTGGGCCGCTCCACCCGCGGTCTTTGGGTGGCGACGTTCCACTCGGCGTGCGCCCGCATCCTGCGCGTCGAGGCCGAGAAGCTCGGCTACACCCGCACGTTCACGATCTACGACTCCGACGACTCCAAGCGCCTCGTCAAGCGCTGCCTCGAGGCCGAGGGCGCGGACACGAAGCGCTTCACCCCCAACGCGGTCCGCAACCAGATCTCGGACCACAAGAACCGCCTGCGCAGCGTGCAGCAGGCGCAGGACCTCGCCGCGGGCCACTACGACCGCACGGTCGCCGACGCCTACGCGGCGTACCAGAAGCAGCTCGTCGCGAACAACGCGATGGACTTCGACGACCTCATGGCGCGCACGGTCGACCTGTTCGAGCGCTACCCCGACGTGCGGGAGCGGTACCGGCGGGCGTTCAAGCACGTGCTCGTCGACGAGTACCAGGACACGAACCCGGCGCAGTACCGCTTCCTGCAGCTGCTCTGCATGGACGACCCGATGCACCAGGCCGGTCCGTCGGGCGGCGGGGCGGGGCGTGACGCCCTGGGGGCGGGCGACGACACGAACGCCCTGACGGCCCCCCTCGCCGGCGAGGAGCCCGGGCACCGCAACCTCATGGTCGTCGGCGACGACGCGCAGTCGATCTACGGCTTCCGCTCGGCCGACATCCGCAACATCCTCGACTTCGAGGACGACTTCCCGGACGCCGAGGTCATCAAGCTCGAGCAGAACTACCGCTCGACGCAGCACATCCTCGACGCCGCCAACGGGCTGATCGAGCACAACACCAACCAGCGCGAGAAGCACCTCTTCACGGACGAGGGCACGGGCGACGAGGTCCGCGTCCGGGCGCTGCAGGACGACCACGCCGAGGCGCGCTGGGTCGTCTCGGAGATCGAGCGGCTCGCGGGGGAGGGCGTCCCGCTCGGCGACATGGCCGTCCTCTACCGCACGAACGCGCTGTCCCGGGCGATCGAGACGTCGCTGACCCAGGCGGAGCTCGACTACCAGGTCATCGGCGGCGTCCGGTTCTTCGACCGTGCCGAGGTCAAGGACGCGCTCTCGTACCTGGCGTGGCTGCACAACCCAGCCAACACCGTCGCGTTCGCGCGCGTCGTCAACCGGCCGCGCCGCGGCATCGGCGACACCTCGGTCGGGCGCATCCTGAGCCACGCGGCCTCGACCGGCGTCACCCCGCTCGAGGTGATCGCCGACCCCGCGGCGGCCGGCCTGAAGACCGCCGCCGTGCGCGCCGTGACGACGTTCGCCGGGCAGATCGAGGAGCTGCGCGAGCGACTCTTCGGCGGGCCCGACGAGGTCGGCGGGGCGGGGGGGCCCGCATCGCAGGACCTGCGGATCGCCGACCTCGTCGAGGACGTCCTGCGGATCACGGGCTACCGCGCGGAGCTCGAGGCGTCCGAGGACCCGCAGGACGAGGGCCGCCTGGAGAACCTCGACCAGCTGCACGCCTACGCCGAGGAGTTCGACGCGGCGGAGGCCACCCCGGAGGACGACGCGTTCCACGCGCTCGACCGCTTCCTCCAGCAGACGGCGCTGCTCTCCGACGCCGACTCGAAGGCCGACGGTCCGGACGGGCAGGTCACGCTGATGACCCTGCACAACGCGAAGGGCCTGGAGTACGACGCGGTCTTCCTCGTCGGACTCGAGGACGGGATCTTCCCGCACTCCCGCGCCATCGACTCCGGCGAGCTCGAGGAGGAGCGCCGCCTGGCCTACGTCGGCATCACGCGCGCCCGCCGGCACCTCTCGATCACGTGGGCGCGGCGCCGCGCGATGTACGGCCCGCCGCAGTCGCAGGTCCCGAGCCGCTTCCTCCGCGAGCTGCCGCACGACGCGCTCGACGACGCGTCGCCCGAGGCGATGACCGGCCAGCCGTCCTTCGGCGGCGCGGAGCGCGGGCGCCGCGACTTCAGCGCGATCGGGCGCATCGGCCGGGGGTCCGGGGCGTCCCGGCCCGGCGGGCCGCCGCGCGACCTCTCGTCGCTCGGCCTCAAGCGCGGCAGCGACCTGGTGTCGAGCAGGGCCGACGCCGAGCCGGCGCCGTCGTGGGCGCCCGGGCAGCGCGTCCGTCACGTGAAGTTCGACGCCGGCGAGGTCGTGCGGATGGACGGCGACGTCGTCGTCGTGCGCTTCGACGAGGCGGGGGAGAAGCGGCTCATCGCGGGGTTCGCCCGCCTCGAGACCCTGTAGGGGGGACGAGGGAACGGGCCTCGCCCCGAGCTCCCCGGGCCGCTCCGCGCGGGACGGCGACACGGGTCGGCGCACCCGCAGGAGGAGCGGGTCCCGGCCCCAGCCTCACCGGCCGGGCGACGTCGGACCGCGACGGGGCCCGGCGCGCCCGCAGGGGACGCACGTTCGCCGGGGGCCCTCGGCTAGCCTGGGGCCCGTGAGCGCCACGGTCATCGACGGCAAGCAGGTCGCGGCGGAGCTCCGCACGGAGGTCGCCGGCCAGGTCGAGGCCTTCGTCGCCGAGCACGGCCGGCCCCCGGGCCTGGCCACGATCCTCGTCGGTGAGGACGCCGCCAGCGCCGTCTACGTCGGCGGCAAGCAGCGCGCCTGCAAGGAGGTCGGCATCCGCGGCTTCGACCACCGGCTCGCCGCGGACGCCCCCCGCGAGGAGGTCGTCGCCCTGATCGAGCGGCTGAACGCCGACCCGGACGTCTCGGGCATCCTCTGCCAGCTCCCGGTCCCGGGACACCTCGACGGCGTCGAGCTGACGAACCTCATCGCGCCGGAGAAGGACGTGGACGGGCTCACCGTCGCCTCCGCCGGGCGCCTGGCGCTCGGCCTGCCCGGCCTGCGGCCCTGCACCCCGTCCGGCGTGATGCGCCTGCTCGAGCGGTCCGGCACCGAGCTCTCCGGCGCCCGCGCCGTCGTCATCGGCCGGTCCAACCTCTTCGGCAAGCCGATGGCGCAGCTGCTCCTGCAGGCGAACGCGACGGTGACGATCGCGCACTCCCGCACCGCCGACCTCGCCGGGGTCTGCGCACAGGCCGACGTGCTCGTCGCCGCCGTCGGCCGCCCCGAGATGGTCCGCGCGGACTGGGTCAAGGAGGGCGCCGTCGTGATCGACGTCGGCATCAACCGCCGCGACCCGGCGCCCACGGACGGCTCCTCCACACTCGTCGGCGACGTCCACTTCGCCGAGGCGTCCGAGCGCGCGGCGGCCGTCACGCCGGTCCCCGGCGGGGTCGGCCCGATGACCATCGCCGAGCTGTTGGCCAACACGCTGCAGGCCGCGCGCATCCAGGCCGGGGTGGCCGCATGAGGCTCGGTCGGGTCCGCCGCGGGGAGCAGCTGCTCCTGATCGCGCTCGTCCTGCTGCTCGTCGCCCTCACCGTCCGCTGGTTCGACGTGCTCGTCCCGTCCGCGGGGTCCGGCGACGACGTCCGCGTCGGGGCCGGATCGGGCTGGTCGACCGTCGGCCATCCGTGGATCGAGCTGCTCGTCCTCACGGCGCTCTCCTGGGCCGCCGTCCTCGTCCAGGCCCTCCGCACCGGCGCCGGGCGCCCGACGTACGGCGCGATGGTCACGATCGTCCTGGCCGTCCCGCTGACGGCGCTCACGGCGCTGCTGATCCTGCTGCGCGCCCTCGTGTTCCGGCCCGACGGGCTCGACCTCGACGGCTCCGCCACCTACATCGTGGGCACCGAGGACGCCGTCTTCGGGGACACCGCGCTGGCCGCCGGCGGCTGGCTCGGCCTCGTGGCGGTCCTGCTCGGCCTCGTCGGCGTCTGGCTCGCCCTCGCGGACGACCGCACCCGCGCGGCCGAGAGCGTCGCCCAGCCCGCACCGCCCGTCAGCCCGATCCCGGAGCCCCGGCCGGAGCCGCCCGTCACCGCCTGACGGGCGCGGGGCCGGCGGCCCCACGCACCCCGACGGGCCGACCCGCGTCGCCCGTCTCTAGGATCGGACGCGCATGATCGACCGCGACACCGTCCTCCACGTCGCCACGCTCTCCCGGTTGGAGCTGCGCGACGACGAGATCGAGCCGATGGCGCGGGAGCTCTCCGCCGTCCTCGGCCACCTCGAGACCATCGGCGAGCTCGACCTCGACGGCGTCGAGCCGACCACGACCGTGGTCGAGGACCGCAGCCCGCTGCGCGCCGACGAGCCGCACCGCTCGCTCCCGCGGGAGGTCGCGCTGCGCGAGGCCCCCGACGCCTCCGACGACGGCTTCCGCGTCCCGAGCCCCCAGGCCTGACATGACCGACCCGATCTCCCTCTCCGTCGTCGAGGCGGCCTCCGCGCTGCGCCGCGGGGACCTCTCGCAGGACGAGCTCTTCACCGCCTACCGCGACCGCGCGGCGGCGGACGACACCAACAGCTTCACCTGGCTGGCCGACGACCTGCAGGCCGGCCTCGGCGGTCGTGACGCGGCGCCGGGGACGGACCGGCCGCTCGCCGGCGTGCCGCTGGCCGTCAAGGACCTCTTCTGCGTCACGGGGGTGCCGACCGCGTCCGCGTCGAACCTCCTGCGCGGCTACCGCCCGCCCTACACCGCCACCGCGATCGACCGTCTGCAGCACGAGGGCGCGACGATCCTCGGCAAGACGAACCAGGACGAGTTCGCGATGGGCTCGTCGAACGAGAACTCCGCGTTCGGCCCCGTCCTGAACCCGTGGGACCGCACGAAGGTCCCCGGCGGCTCCTCCGGCGGGTCGGCCGCGGCCGTCGCCGCCGGCCTCGCGCCCGCCGCGATCGGGACGGACACCGGCGGCTCCGTCCGCCAGCCCGCGGCGCTCTGCGGCGTCGTCGGGCTCAAGCCCACCTACGGCACCGTCTCGCGCTACGGGATGATCGCCTTCGCGTCGTCCCTGGACCAGGCCGGCCCGATCACCCGCAACGTCGCCGACGCCGCCGTGCTCTTCCGCGCGATGACGGGCCCGGCGGACCGCAACGACATGACGTCGATCGGGTGGGCCGGCCAGGCCGCCGGCATCGAGGTGCCCAGCGCCGAGCGCCTCGACGGCGTCCGCATCGGCGTGCCGACCGAGCTCCTGGGCGAGGGTGTCGAGCCCGGCGTGCGAGCGTCGTTCGACGCCGCGCTCGCCCGGGCGGAGGAGCTCGGCGCGACCGTCGTCCCGATCGACCTGCCGCACGCCCGACACGCACTGTCGGCGTACTACCTGCTGGCCCCGGCCGAGGCGTCGTCCAACCTCGCCCGCTTCGACGGCGTCCGCTACGGCAACCGCGCCGACATCGGCGACGGCGGCCTCGTCGAGCTCTACACGCGGACCCGCCACGACGGCTTCGGTCCCGAGGTCAAGCGGCGCATCATGCTCGGCACCTACGCGCTGTCGAGCGGCTTCTACGACGCCTACTACCGGCGCGCGCAGCAGACCCGCACGAAGATCGTGGAGGACTTCGCCGCCGCGCACCGCGACGTCGACCTGATCGCGACCCCGACGAGCCCGACGGTGGCCTGGGGCCTCGGCGAGCGCACCGACGACCCCGTCGCGATGTACCAGGCCGACGTCACCACGCTGCCGCAGTCCCTGGCGGGCGTGCCCGCGATCTCGATCCCGTGCGGGCTCTCCGACGGCCTGCCCGTCGGGCTGCAGCTCTCGGGCGCCGCGTTCTCCGAGCAGCGCATCCTCGACGCCGCCCACGCGCTCGAGCAGGTGCTCGGCTTCGACGCCTCCCCGGCGAGACGCCGGGGTCCCGCCGCCCCCGATGCCCCCGCCGCGACCGGGAAGGACGCCGCATGACCGCCTACGAGCCCGTCATCGGGCTGGAGATCCACGTCCAGCTGGCGACCCGCACGAAGATGTTCTGCGGCTGCGAGCTCGTCTTCGGCGACCCGCCGAACACGCACACCTGCCCCGTCTGCCTCGGCATGCCCGGCACCCTGCCCGTCGTCAACGCCGAGGCGATCCGCCTGGGGCTGATGATCGGCGCCGCGTTCGGCGGCGAGCTCGCGCAGCGGCTCGTCTTCCACCGCAAGTCGTACTTCTATCCCGACCTGCCCAAGGGCTACCAGATCAGCCAGTTCGACGAACCGCTGGTCTCGGGCGGCCGCCTGGGCGACGTCGGGCTCGAGCGGGTGCACGTCGAGGAGGACGCGGCCAAGCTGACGCACGCCGGCGCCACGGGCCGCATCGGCGGCTCCACGAGCTCCGTCGTGGACTACAACCGCGGCGGCACGCCGCTGGCCGAGATCGTCACGCTGCCCGAGATCCGCTCCGCCGAGCAGGCCTCGAGCTGGCTGCGTCTGCTGCGCGAGACGCTCCGGCAGCTCGGCGTCTCCGACGTGAACATGGAGGAGGGGTCGCTGCGCTGCGACGCCAACATCTCCATCCGTCCCGTCGGCGAGACGACGCTCGGCACGAAGACCGAGCTGAAGAACATGAACTCGTTCCGGTTCATCGAGCAGGGCATCAACGCCGAGGTCGCCCGCCAGACGGCCCTGGTGCAGGCCGGCGAGCGCGTGCAGCAGGAGACGCTGCACTTCGATCCCCGCACCGGCTCGATCACGTCGCTGCGGTCGAAGGAGGGCTCGCACGACTACCGGTACTTCCCCGAGCCCGACATGCCGCCCGTCGCGGTCCCCGACGAGCTCCTGCAGTCCGCCCTCTCGTCCGTGCCGGAGCTGCCGCTCGAGCGCGCGGAGCGCTTCCGCACCGAGCTGGGCCTCCACGAGGAGTCCGCCCGCCTCCTGGCGTTCCGCCGCGCGCTGGGCGACTACTTCGAGGAGACGCTGCAGGCCGGCGGCGCCGGCACGGACAAGCAGCAGGTCGCCAACTGGATCGGCAACGACCTCGTCCGACGGCTCGAGGCGCAGCGCAAGGACGACGAGGCGGGCGAGACCGACACCGATCCCGCCCAGTCCAAGGTCACCCCGGCCGCCCTGGCCGAGCTCGTGGCCCTGGTCGTCGCCAAGAAGATCAACCGCAAGGCCGGCGAGCAGGTCCTCGACGTGCTCGTCGCCGAAGGCGGCCGTCCCCAGGCCGTCGTCGAGGCGAAGGGCCTCGCGGCCGTCGGCGGCGCGGACGAGCTGCGCCCCGTCGTGCAGGCCGCCCTGGACGCCAACCCCGACGTCGTCGAGAAGCTGCGCACGGGCAACATGAAGCCGATCGGCGCCATCGTCGGCGCGGTCATGAAGGAGACGAAGGGCCGCGCCGACGGCGGCGAGGTCACGCGCATCACCCGCGAGATCCTCGGGCTCTAGGCGGGGACGGGACCGGGCCCCGCCCCGGGCGTCTCGGGGCGGCTTCGTTCCGGGTGCGGCACGGCCCGGGGCACCCGGAGGGGACCGGGCCTGCCCGGGGCCGTCAGGCCACGCCGGGCGCGATCGGCGGGGCGCGCAGGCCCTCGCCGGGGGTGCCGGCGCCCGGCGCGCAGACCAGGAGCACGCGGCGCAGGGCGTTCGACAGCCGGCCGTCGACCGCGTCGCGGTACCGGACGGCGGCGCCCAGGTCGCCGGGTGCGGCCACGACCGCCGCCCGGCGGGCGAGCAGCTCCGACGCCGACGGCGCGACGCCGCGCAGCAGCGGGCCGCAGACGCCCGGCGAGGCCCCGGCGGCCGTCGTCGCGGCCCGGGACAGCGCGGTCGCGGCCGCGGCCAGCTCGGCCGTCGCCGACGGGTCGCAGCCGATGGAGCACCGCCCGGCCGTCCGCCGGAGCGCGGCGCCCCACGCGTTCGCCGCGCGCCGCACCGCGGTCGCGGTTGAGCCCTGCAGCCGGCCCAGCCCGCCGAACGGCGCCGCGCCGCCCGGCGCCCGCGGCGAGCGCAGGACGACCCATCCCTCGGGGCCGGCCCAGGCCGGCACGAGCCCGCCGGCCGCGAGTCGCGCGTCCGTGGCGTCGACGACCTCGGCCACGCGGTCGGGCAGCGCGACGGCCCCGGGCGCCGGGTCCGTCAGGTCGACGACGACGTTGTCGTCCGTGCGCACGTGCGGGGTCCGGCCGGCGTCGCGGGCCTCGAGCAGGTGGACGGGCTGGTCGCGGCCGGTCAGGTGCGGCTGGATCGTGCGCGGCGCCGCGATCGACCCGGTCGGCGGGACCGCCGCGACCACCCGGTCCAGGACGTGCCGGTCGACGTTGCGCGGCGGCGTGCCCAGCGTCGCCAGGGCGGCGAGCGGCGGCTCGTCCGACGAGCCGTTCGCGCCGTAGACGGGGAACCAGGCCACCGTGCCCGCCAGCAGCCCGAGCCCGGCCAGGACGGCCGGGGCGCGGCGGCCGGCGACGGCCCACCGGCGGGCGCCCCGCTCGTCCGTCGTCCGCTCCGCCCGCCGGCGCAGCGCCCGCTGCACCGTCGCGATGCCGCCGGCCGAGGCGATCGCCAGGGTCATCGTCGGCAGGAGGGAGTAGTGGAACGACGTGCTCCAGTACACGGACTGGTCCGACAGGAAGCGCTCCGCGAACAGCGGCACGGGCAGGATCGCCAGGCGGGTGAGCCACGGCGTCGCCACGAGGAACGGCACGACGAGCGCCAGCATCGTGTCGACCTTGACCTGCGGGTCGATCGCGACCGTCACGAGCCGCCACGGGTGGGTGACCGCGGCGACGATGGCGCTCGGGGCGTCCTCGCCGAAGCGGTAGTAGGACCAGTAGGTGAACTCCTGGACCCCGAGGCCGGGGATCCACCAGCGCGTCGCGAGGACGAACCACGCGATGCCCGCGACGACCGCGATCGCGCCCCGGCGGCGCTCGCCCGACATCGCGAGCCACAGCCCGAGGGCGACGACGACGAGCGCCACGTCCTCCTTCACGCACAGCAGCAGCACGACGGAGACCCAGAAGGGCCGCCAGCGCCGGCGGTCCGCCATGAGCACGGCGGTGGCCAGCAGCACGGGGGCGAACGCCAGCTCGTGGACGTCGAAGTCGATCGCGCGCTGCACCCCCCAGGACGTCCCGTACGCCAGCGCCAGGAACGCCCCGGCCGCACGGCCGGCGCGGTCCCGGGCCAGCAGGTAGAGCGGCACCATGGCCGCGGCGACGAGCGCGGCCTGGCCGACGAGCAGCGCCACGGGCGAGGGCCAGACCGCGCGCAGCGCGCCCCACAGCAGGATGATCGGGTGGAAGTGGTCCCCCCAGAGGTTCGGGACCTCCCGCAGCGACGACGCGGGCGCCTCGCCGCGGGCGAGGTTCCGCGTCGCCTGGTCGAAGATCCCGAGGTCGTAGCCCGACGTCAGGTACCAGCGGTGGCGCTGCCACGCCCACAGCGCGTAGCCCGCGAAGAGGACGACGGACGCGACCAGGACGACGGCCAGGCCGGGGTCGCGGACCCGCCGGAGGGCGGGCGGCGGGAACCGCGGCACCGGGGGCTACGCGCCGACGTCGGAGGAGACGACGTGCCCGTCGGGGGAGCTCTCCGCGCGGGCGTGGCTCTCGCCGGGGCCGACCTGGCCGAGCTCGGTCAGCACCGGGCCCCAGTGCCGCCGGCCCCAGGTCGAGACCTCGAGCGGCCACGTGTCGCCGCCCTCGAGCACGATCGTGAACCGCCGCGACGGCCGCAGGGCGCCCATGCGCACGCCGCGGACCTCGGAGCGCGGGACGACGATCTCGACGCGCAGCGGGCGGTAGAGGTACGGGCCGCCGACGTCGCGGTCCAGCGCGATCACCGCGACGCGGGTCGCGGTCACCGCGAGGAGCCGGACCTGGGCGCCGGTGAGCGGCTCGTGGCCCCAGGCGCCGCGTCCTGGTGCGCGCCGGGCGACGGGGGAGACCGGGGCCGCGGCCATCACCGGCTCGTCCAGGAGGACGGCCGACGGGTGCCTCAGGCTGTCCCAGCGGAAGAGCGTGGTCGTTCCCATTCCTGCGTCGTGATGGCCGACCGTCGGATGTGACGACCGAAGGGGATAGGCTAATGGGGTGGACGGGTCGTTCGCCTTCTTCCTGCTGATCTGCGCCCTGTTCGGGGTCGCGGGCGGTCTGCAGGGCCGCGCCAAGGGCAGCTCGTTCCTCCTGTGGTTCTTCATCGCGGCGTGCCTGCCGCTCTTCGGCTTCCTCGCGTCCGTCGTCTATCCCGGCCGGCAGTACGAGCTGCGCCGCCGGTGCGACGGCTGCGGTCGGCTCCTGCCCATCACGGACACCATGTGCATGGGCTGCGGCACGGACCTCGACTTCCCCGAGGTCCGCTACCGCTCCGTGGCCGGCTCCGTGATCGCCGTCGGCCCGGACGGCCTGCCGATCGAGGACCCGTCGACGCCGGGGGACGGCGGCGAGGACGACAGCCCGTACGAGCGCGCGGACAACCCGTACGAGCTCGTCGCGGACGGGGACGACGCGTCGGGCCCGGCCGCACCGCCGGCCGGCGTCGCGACGCCGGACCGCTGAGCCCGCGGCGACCGCCGCGCCCGGACGCGTCCGGGAAGGGCGGGGGCTGCGTATCCGCTGATACGATCGGCACTTGAGGCCGTCCGACTCGGACGGCTTCGTGCTTCAACACGGTCCCCGAGCAGAGCCGGGGGGAGGACGGGCGTATGCGAGCGGTCGACGCGATCATGGAGTGCCTGAAGGCGGAGGGCGTGGACGTCGTGTTCGGCTACCCGGGCGGCGCGAACCTCCCGACGTACGACGCGTTCTACGACGCCGGCATCCATCACGTCCTGGTCCGGCACGAGGCCGGCGCCGGGCACGCCGCCGAGGGCTACGCGAAGGCCACCGGCAAGGTCGGCGTCGCGTTCGGCACGTCCGGCCCGGGCGCGACGAACCTCGTCACGCCGATCATGGACGCGATGATGGACTCCGTCCCCGTCGTCTTCTTCACGGGCCAGGTGCGCACGGAGCTCCTCGGCACGGACGGCTTCCAGGAGGCGGACACGATCGGCATCACGATGCCGGCGGTCAAGCACTCCTTCCTCATCACGGACCCGCGCGAGATCCCGCGCACGATCCACGAGGCGTTCCACATCGCGGGCACCGGTCGTCCCGGCCCCGTCGTCGTGGACCTGCCGATGGACCTGACGAAGGCCGACATCCCGTACGAGCCCGTCACGGACGTCCAGCTCCCGGGCTACCAGCCGCGCACCGCCGGCAACGCGAAGCAGATCCGCCAGGCCGCCCGGGCCCTGGCCGCCGCGCGCCGCCCCGTCTTCTACACGGGTGGCGGCGTCATCTCCGCCGGCGCCCACGAGGCCCTGCGCGACCTCGTCCGCGACGGCGGGTTCCCGATCACCTCCACCCTGATGGGCCTCGGCGCCTACCCCGCGCCGGACCCGCAGTGGCTCGGCATGCTGGGCATGCACGGCACCCGCGCGGCGAACTACGCCGTCGACGAGGCCGACCTGCTCGTCGCGATCGGCTGCCGCTTCGACGACCGCGTGACCGGCAAGCTCTCCGAGTTCGCCCCGCGCGCGAAGTACATCCACATCGACGTGGACCCCGCCGAGATCTCGAAGAACATCCCGGCGCACATCCCGATCGTCGGCGACGCGAAGCTCATCCTGCCCAAGCTGCTGGAGGAGTACCGGACGCTCGACGCGGACAAGAGCCGCATGGACGCCTGGTGGCAGCGCATCCACACCTGGCAGGACCGCCACCCGCTGACGTACGAGCCGGGCGAGAACGGCGAGATCAAGCCGCAGCAGGTCATCCAGGCGATCTACAACGTCACCGGCGGCGAGGCGATCATCTCCTCCGACGTCGGCCAGCACCAGATGTGGGCGGCGCAGTACTTCCACTACCCCGAGCCCCGCCGGTGGATCAACTCGGGCGGCCTGGGCACGATGGGCTTTGGCCTGCCGGCCGCGATCGGCGCCCAGATGGGCATGCCGGACATGCTGAACGTCGTCGTCACGGGCGACGGCTCGATCCAGATGAACATCCAGGAGCTCGCGACGATCCGCCAGGAGGGCATCCCGGTCAAGGTCGTCATTCTGAACAACGGCTACCTGGGCATGGTCCGCCAGTGGCAGGAGCTGTTCTGGAACGAGCGCTACTCGAGCGTCGACATGCAGACGTTCGGCGGCGAGGAGGCGTTCCCCGACTTCGTCAAGCTCGCCGACGCCTACGGCATCCGCGGCCTGCGCCTGACGGAGTCCGCCTCGCTCGAGGACGACCTGCGCGCCGCCTTCGAGGCCGAGGGCCCGGCCTTCATCGACGTCCGCGTCACGCGCGACGAGAAGGTGTACCCGATGATCGCGCCCGGCGAGGCCGCCCGGAACATGGTGGGTTGAACATGGTGGACACGAACGAGCTCCTCTCCCTGGACGACCTGCACGCGGCGGGCTCCGTCCGCAGCGGCCGCAAGCACGTCCTCTCCGTCCTCGTGGAGAACAAGCCGGGCGTGCTCACGCGCGTCTCCGGCCTGTTCACGCGCCGCGGGTTCAACATCGACACGCTCTCCGTCGGCCCGACGGACGACGAGCGCATCTCCCGGATCACGCTGACGCTCGACGGCGCCTCGCAGCCGATCGATCAGGTCACGAAGCAGCTGCACAAGCTGATCAACGTCCTGAAGATCAAGGACCTGCAGCCGTCCGAGACCGTCGCCCGCGAGCTCGCGCTGTTCAAGGTCTCGTGCGACCCGCAGACGCGGTCGGAGATCCGCGAGCTGGCCGAGGTCTTCCGCGGCAAGATCGTGGACATCGGGAAGAAGTCGATCATCGCCGAGATCACCGGCGAGCGGTCCAAGATCGAGGCGTTCGAGAAGCTCGTCCGGCCCTACGGCCTCGTCGAGATGATCCGCACCGGCGAGGTCGCGATCTCGCGGGGCCGCGAGGAGACCTGAGCCCGGACCGGGCCCCGGCCGCCGGGCGTCGCCCGTCCGGCCGCGAGGCCCGGACGCCCGCGTGCGGCACGCGACCCCGCGTGCCCCCGCCGGGCCCGTTTCCACCGTACGTCCTGTGACGGGACGCGCGGACACCGAGCACCGCGAGTGGGAGGATGTGGTTGTGGCCAGAACGATCGTCTCGGAGGCCCGCAGCACCGACCGGCGTCCCGCGGTCCCGCTGAGCACGCGCGATCGCGACCGCCTGCTGCGCCACGCGCGCACCGCCCTGCGGCGCGCCCAGCGCGCCGGTCACCCCGTCCTCGCCGCGATCACGGTCGACGCGCCCGACGGCCTCGACGCCATGGGCACGATCACGACGGCGCGCCGGCACGGCGAGCCGTGGTCGGTCTACGGCCAGCGCGACCGCGACGGCCAGGTGCTCGCCACGCTCGGCGCGGTGGTCACCCTCGAGGCCGAGGGCGCCTCGCGCTTCGCCTCCGTCGCGCGCCGCTGGAGCGTCCTGGCGGCCGACGCCGCCTGCGACCCCGGGCAGGGCGTCGAGGCCGAGGGCCTCGTCGCCGTCGGTGGGTTCGCGTTCGCCGACGACGGCGCCCGGGCGCCGGAGTGGGACGGGTTCGCGCCCGCCTCGCTCGTCGTGCCGCTGCTGTCGCTCGCCGGCCGGGCCGGCCGGGTGCGCGCCACCGTCGCCGTGCGGGTCGCGCCGTTCGACGACCCCGCGGGCCTCGTCGCCTCCGCGCTGGACCGCGTCGACGCGGTGCTCGCCGGGCGGCCCCCGCTGCTCGACCCCGACCCCGTCGCCCGGCCCCGGGTCATCTCGGCCCTGCCGCCCGCCCACTACGAGCAGGCCGTCGCCTCCGGCGTCCGCATGATCCGCGAGGGCGCGTTCGAGAAGATCGTCCTGGCGCGCGAGGTCCAGGTCGCCGGGCGCCCCGTCCCGGACCCCGCCGCGGTGCTCGGCGTCCTGCGCGACGCGTACGACGGCTGCGCCGTCCTGGCCGTCGGCCGCGGCGACCGCACGTTCATCGCCGCGACGCCCGAGCTCCTGGTCCGCCGGGCGGGCAACCGCGTCGCCACCCTCGCGCTCGCCGGCACGACGGGGCGCTCGAGCGACCCGGCCGTCGAGACGCACCTCGGCGAGCACCTCCTGCGCTCCGCGAAGAACCGCGAGGAGCACGCCATCGTCGTCCGGCGCATCGTGTCGCGGCTCGACGACCTGGCGATCTGGACGACCGCGGCCCCGCGGCCCGAGGTCGTCAAGGCCGCGAGCGCGCAGCACCTCGCCACGCCGATCCGCGCGCACCTCGCGTCGTCCG
This sequence comes from Actinomycetota bacterium, assembly GCA_009699505.1. Taxonomy (GTDB): domain Bacteria; phylum Actinomycetota; class Thermoleophilia; order Solirubrobacterales; family Solirubrobacteraceae; genus Patulibacter. Next base: position 21,027 of record WLOB01000013.1, read on the forward strand.
TCGGGGTCCTCGACCTCGTCGAGCGGCTGCACCCGACCCCGGCGGTCGGCGGCTTCCCGGAGCCGGCGGCGCTGCCGCTGATCCCGGCGCTCGAGGGCCTCGACCGCGGCTGGTACGCCGGCCCGGTCGGCTGGATCGACGCCGCGGGCGACGGCGACTTCTCGGTCGCCCTGCGCTCCGCGCTGCTCGAGCCCGAGCTGGCCCGCTGCTACGCGGGCGTCGGCGTGGTGGACGGCAGCGACCCGGCCGCCGAGCTCGCGGAGACCGAGACGAAGCTCCAGGCGCTGCTCCCCGTCCTCTCGGCGTAGAGCGGGCCCAGGGACGCGCGCCCCGCCCCGACGCGCGCCCGGGCGCGCGTCAGGGCGAGGATCCGCGTCAGCTGCGGCCCTGCGACAGCCGGCGCTTGCGCGCCAGGGCGTCGAGGATCACGGCGCCGGCGAGGACCGCGCCGGTGACGATGAACTTCACGGAGCTCTCGAACGCGAGGAGGTCCATGCCGTTCGAGATCGAGCCGATCACCAGGGCGCCCAGGAGCGCCGCCCAGACCGAGCCGCGGCCGCCGAACAGCGAGACGCCGGCGATGACCGGGCCCGCGATCGCCAGCAGCAGCACGTCGCCGGTGCCCGAGGACTGGTTGACGGCCAGGAGGCGCGAGGCCGCCAGGACGCCACCGGCCGCGGCCAGCGTCGACGCGAGGACGAACACGATCGTCTTCACGCGCTTCGTCGGGATGCCGGCGCGACGCGTGGCCTCCTCGTTGCCGCCCGCGGCGAGCACGTGGCGGCCGTAGCGGGTGCGGGTGACGACGGCGTCGATGATGATCACGAGGCCGATCAGGATGCACAGCGAGACGGGCACGCCGCGGTCCTGGTTGACCACGTAGACCGCGACGAGGATCGCGACCGAGATCGACGCGAGACGGACGACGAGCCGGATGAACGGCTCCAGCTCGAGGTCCGCCGCCGCGCGCCGGCGCCGGCCGACGAGCGTCCCGCCCACGAGCAGGCCGATCGCCGCGAGCGCGACGATCCACGACACCGACTCCGCCAGGAACGTGTTGGCGAGGTTCGTGATGATCGGGTCGCTGATGTTGATCGTGCCCTGCTCGCCGAGCACCTTGAGCTGCACGCCCTGCCAGGTCAGGAGCCCGGCCAGGGTGATGACGAACGAGGGGATGCCCAGCCAGGTCACGATGGAGCCCTGCAGGAGGCCGATGGACGCGCCGACCAGCAGCGCCGCGATGATGGCGAGCCAGCCGTTCCAGTCGTGCTGGACGGAGAGGACTCCGACGACGGAGCCGGCGACGCCGGAGACCGCGCCGACGGACAGGTCGATCTCGCCCAGCAGCAGGACGAGCACGACGCCGACGGAGATCGTGCCGGTGGCCGCGACCTGCAGCGTCAGGTTCGTCAGGTTGCCGGCGGTGAGGAACCGGTCGTTCGCGATCGTGAAGACGATCCAGATCAGCGCGAGGACGATCAGGACGCGCAGCGACGCGGCCTCGCCGCCGCCAAAGATCGCCTTGAGGCCCGTCTGTCGGCCGTCGCGGGCCTCGAGGGAGACCGCCGAGGCGGTGGGGTCGTGCTGCTCCGCGGGCGGGGGACCGCCGGCGGGCGCGGGGGAGACGGTGCTCATGCCGGTGCTCCGTCGTCGTGGGTGGTGGGTGCGTCGGCCGCGGGGGCGGGCGCGACGGCCGGGTGGTCCTCCGAGACGCCGGTGATGGCGGCGACGACGGCCTGGCGCTGGTCGGGCCGGGCGGCGTAGGAGCCGCCGTTGCGACCCAGGCGCAGGACCTCGATGCGGTCGGCGACCTGGAAGACGTCGGCGAGGTTGTGGGAGATCAGGATGACCCCGAGCCCGCGCTCGCGCAGGCGGGAGACGAGCGCCAGGACCTGCTCGGTCTGGGCGACGCCCAGGGCGGCGGTCGGCTCGTCGAGGATGACCATCTTCGGGTCGCCGGTCATGGCGCGGGCGATCGCGACCGTCTGTCGCTGGCCGCCGGAGAGCATGCCGACCTCGGCGCGGACGGAGCGCAGCGTGCGCACCGCGAGGGAGTCCAGCAGGCTGCGGGCCTCGCGCTCCATGGCGATCTCGTCCATGAAGGGGCCGCGGCGGGCCTCGCGCCCGAGGTGCAGGTTGGCGACGACGTCGAGGTTGTCGCAGAGGGCGAGGTCCTGGTAGACGACCGCGATCCCGAGGCCGGTGGCGTCGCCCGGCGCACCGATCTTCACGTTGTGGCCGTTCCACTCGATGGTGCCCTCGTCGGCGGGTCCGACCCCCGAGATGGCCTTGATCAGCGTGGACTTGCCGGCGCCGTTGTCCCCCACGAGGGCGACGACCTCACCGGCGTGGACGTCGAGGTCGACGTCCGCGAGAGCCTGGACGGCACCGAACCGCTTCGTGACGCCGCGCAGGCGCAGGAGCGGGCCGGCGCCGGCCGACGCCCGGGGGGCGTCGGCCTGCGTCTGCGTGCTCATGTGTCAGCGGACCTCGCTGAGGCCGACGGCCTCGCACGCCGAGGCGTACTTGCCCTTGCACAGCTGGGCCGTGGTGTACGTGCCGTCGGCGACGACGGTGTCCTTGATGTTGTCCTTCGTGACCGCGACCGGGTCGAGCAGGACCGACTTGACCATGCCTGCGCCGTTGTCGGTCTCGCCGTTGATGAGGCCGGCGGGCGCGCCCTTGCCGGTGGCCAGCGCGTAGGCGAGCTTCGCGGCGGCCTCGGTCTCGGGCTTCGGGGCCTTGTAGACCGTCATGAACTGCTCGCCCAGCAGGATGCGCTGGATGCCGGCGAGCTCGGCGTCCTGACCGGTGACCGGGACCTTCGTCGGGTCGATGCCCGCGCCCTTCATGGCGGCGATGGCGCCGCCGCCCGTGCCGTCGTTGGCGGCGTAGACGCCGTCGATGTTGTCCTTGCCGACGGCCGTGATGGCCTGCTCCATCTGCGTCTGGGCCTTGTCCGGCGACCAGTCGGGCGTGTCGTACTCCTTGGCGATCTTCACGCCGGAGGCGTCGAGCACGGAGTGCGCGCCCTTCTTGAACATCGCGGCGTTGGAGTCCGTCGGGGCGCCGTTGATCATCACGATCGACTTGCCCTTGGGGTCGCCGAGCGCCTTGACGAGCGACTGGCCCTGCAGCTGGCCGACCTTCTCGTTGTTGAACGAGATGTAGTAGTCGACCGGGGCGTCGGCGATCAGGCGGTCGTACGAGATGACCGGGATGTTCGACTGCTTGGCGCGGGTGACCATGGCGCCGGCGGACGCGGCGTCGACCGGGTCCAGCACGAGGACGTCGGCGCCGTTGGTGATGGCGGACTCCGCCTGGCTCTGCTGCTTCGAGGCGTCCTGGTCCGCGTTGGAGTAGATGACCTCGCAGTCGGCGCAGAGCGCCTTGAGCGCGTTCGTGAAGCCCGGGCGGTCCTGGGCCTCGTAGCGGGCGGTCTTCGACTCGGGGAGCAGCAGGGCGATCTTCTTGCCGCCGCCGCCACCGCTCGCGGCGGTGCTGCTGCTGCCGGAGTCCGATCCGGAGTCGTCGCTGCCACAGGCAGCCAGGCCGAGCGCGACCGGCAGGATGCTGCCGATCGTCAACGCGGTGCGTAGCGTCTTGGAACTCATGAGGTCTCTCCTCCTCGGGGATTACGTGATCGATGCGAAGTTCAGGGGGGCCCGGCCGTCGAGCGACCGTGCGGCGAGGCGCAGGGCGCCCACGACCTGGCCCTGGTTGCCCAGCTGGGCGGGCAGCAGGCGGACGTCGCCGCCGGCGCCGGGCAGGCGGTGGCGGTCGAGCTCCTCGCGCAGACCGGCCAGCACGGGCTCGGTCGAGAACGCGGGGTCGCCGCCCAGGACGATGACCGCCGGGTCCAGCAGATGGCAGGCCGCGGCGAGCACGCGGCCGATGCTGCGGCCCGCGTCGGCCAGCAGGCGCGTCACGCGCGGGTCGCCGTCCGACAGCGCGCGCAGCAGGTCGTCGCCCGGCAGCGCGTGGCCCGTGGTCTGCAGGAGCTGCCGGCGGACCGCGGGGGCGGAGGCGATTGTCTCGAGGCAGCCGCGGCCGCCGCAGCGGCAGGGCACGCCGTTGGGGACGACGGCGACGTGGCCGATCTCGCCGGCGATGCCGGTGCTGCCCCGCAGGAGGCGTCCGCCGCTGATCAGCCCGGCGCCGACGCCCGACGAGACCTTGACGTAGATCGCGTCGTCGACGCCGCGGGCGGCACCGGCGGCCTGCTCGCCGAGCGCGCCCAGGTTGGCGTCGTTGTCGACGACGACCGGCATGCCGAGCACGTCCTCGAGCGCGGCCGTCAGCGTGGTGCCCGACCAGCTCGGCAGGAGCGACGTCGAGCCGATGCGGCCGGTCGCGCGGTCCACCGGCGCCGGGACCCCGGCACCGCAGGCGAGGAGCTCGGCCCGCTCGACGCCGGCCTCCTCCGCGACGACGTCGGCCAGGCGGCGCGCGGTGGCCAGCGCGGACTCCATGCCGCGGTCGACGTCGGCGCGGGCGCTGTGGGCGCAGAGGACGTTGCCGGCGAGGTCGGACACCGCGACGCGCACGTGCTCGTGCCCGAAGTCGACGCCCAGGACCGCTCCGGCGCGCCGGGTCAGCCGGACGACCTCGGGTCGGCGGCCGGTGCGCCCGGCGGCGGAGCCGCCCGTCCCGACGGCCACGAGCCCGTCGCGCTCGAGGTCCCGCACGAGCGCGGAGACGGTGGCACGCGACAGGCCGGTGCGGTCGGCGAGCTCGGCCCGCGTGACCTCGACCCCGGCCCGCAGGGCGTCGACGATCCGCTGCGACGACCCTCGGGCGGGTCGGTATGTGCGGCGGGTCACCATGAAGCGGCGTCATCCAACACCCGCGGACGGTCGTCGTCAAGAGGTTTCGTCCAGATCCGGTCGAATCCGCGCGAATACGGCGGTAGCTAACGTCGAATACCGACAGATGACGCCGAGGCGCCAGCGCCGGACGCCCATGTCGACCGCTCACGTACGATCACGGGATGGCCGACCTCCGCGTCCTGCGGGTCCCGTACTCGACCAACGTGGACCGCGTCGCGCTCGCCGCCGGTCACAAGGGCCTTCAGGTGACCTGGGTGGACGTCGACCCCGACGACCGCCGCGTGGTCCGGGAGGCCAGCGGCCAGGACCTCGTGCCGGTGCTGCTCTCGGACGACGACGTCGTGGTCGACTCGCCCCGCATCCTGGCGTGGATCGAGGCCCGGTTCCCGACCCCGAGCCTGTGGCCGTCGGACCCGGGCGACGCGGCCCTGGCGGACGTCTTCTGCCACCGCTTCAACGAGGTGTGGAAGGGCCCGCCGAACCGGCTCGGGGGCCTCCTCGGGCCCGTCGACTTCGTCCGGGACCGGCTCAGCGGCTCCGAGGCGCGCGCCGTCGACGACGACACGGTCCGCCTGCGCCGGTGGCTCGACCGCTTCGAGGAGCGCCTCGACGGCCCCGACCACCTCGGCGGCGACGCGTTCGGCATCTGCGACGTCACGGCGCACCCCTTCCTGCGCTTCGGCGTGCACGCCCCGGACCCGGCGGACGAGGACCCGTTCCACCGGGTGCTGCACGAGCTGGGCTCCTTCGACGCGGCGTCGCACCCGCGCCTGGCCGCCTGGGTCGAGCGCGTCGACGCCCGGCCGCGCGCCTGAGCGCCGCGCGCCTGCAGCATCCCCGAACGCCGCGCGCCGACCGCGCTGAGGCGACCAGGCCGCGACACGCCCGAGCGCCGCGGCCTGGTCGCCCGCCCGACTCCTCCGGGCCCGCCCTACTCCGACGGTGCGGTGTCGCCCGGGGCGAGGACGTCGCCCCCGGGGGAGCGCAGCGCCGCGGCGACGGCGTTCCCGAGGGTGCGGTGCAGCTCGCGGTTGGCGACGCGGTCCGTGCGCACGTGGAGCACCGACAGGCCGTGGTGGGCGGTGGCCGCCCGCAGCGCCGGGACGAGGTCCGCGCGCCGGTCGACGGGGTGGAGGCGCCCGCCGGCGGCCGCGACGATCGCGGGCACGTCCAGGCCGGTCGGCGTCATGACGAGGCGCTCGACGTCGGGCCCCGGGTCG
>WLOB01000130.1 GCA_009699505.1 Actinomycetota bacterium
GGAGGCGCGGGCGGCCCGCCGCGCGCTCGCCACCGCCCGTCGTCGCGCGACGACGGCCCGCCGCGCCGCGACCCGCGCCCGCACCACCGCCCGCCGCACCGCCGCCCGGCCGTGCGCGAAGGACCACGCGCAGCCCATCGGCGGCTGGGCGAACTTCGCCAACCACGGCACGGTGGTGAAGTCCGAGTTCGGGCTCTACAGCGCGGACCACGGCGGCGCCGCGACCCGGCAGTTCGAGGAGCGGGTGCGTGCCGAGGCGGACGTCCCGGCGACCCAGCCGGTCATCGCGGTCTACGGCAGCGCGGACCAGGGCGACCAGTCCGCAGGTCTCGAGCACAGCGGCCCCGCCGGGGCGGACCTCGTCGGCCGGACGGAGGGCGACGCGTTCTTCCGCGCCTGGAAGGACGCCGGCGCCCGGATGACCGCCACGCCGAGCTTCGGCGTCGAGTGGACCCGCTTCTGCTTCTGCGGACGCCAGGCCAGCGACGGCGGCCGCGTCGACACGCAGGGCCGCATCGGCGCCCCGTTCCTGACGGGCTCCGAGGAGGGCCGCGGGCCGCTGTTCGACATCCTCGGCAAGGACATCGAGGGTCTGCGGCTGCCCGCGCTGGACCCGGTCCAGGGCGGCAAGGTCGTCGTCCCGATCGGCGAGTGGTCGGAGTTCTGGCCGATGGTCCTGGCTCGGATCGGCGACGGCGCGATCGTCACGATGCCCGGCGAGCCGACGATCGGGATCGGCGAGCGCACGCGCGCCGCCGTCCTGGCCCGCGCCCGCAAGGCCGGCGTGCAGCGCGTGACGATCGCCGGGCTGTCGAACGACTACCTGAACTACATCACCACCCCGGAGGAGTACGACCTCCAGCAGTACGAGGGCGCCTCGACGGTCTTCGGCCGCCACTCCGGCACCTTCCTCACCGACCGCGCGGTCGACCTGGCGACGGCGCTGGCGGGCGACCCGATCACCCTGGACGTCAAGCCCTACGACGCCTCGAACGGCGTGCGCGCGAACGGCCCGGCCTACCCGGCCGGTGCGGCGGCCGGACGCGTCCTCCAGCAGCCAGAGGACGTGGAGCGGCTCGGGCTGGTCGACGTGGCGTGGCAGGGGGCGCCCTCCGGCGGCGACAAGCCGGTCGACACCGCGTTCATCACGGTCGAGCGCCAGGAGGGCGCCGGCTGGGTGGCGGCGGACAACGACCTCGGCCAGGCGATCGCCTGGCGGGTCGACGACGCGGGGCGCTACACCGCCACCTGGAACCCCGCCGAGACGACTCCGACGGGTGCCTACCGCTTCGTCGTCACGGCCCCGCGCTACCGGCTCACGTCGGGCGCGTTCACCGTCCGGCCGAGCGACGCGCTCGAGGTCCGCAGGCGGACCGCCACGGCCGGGAGGGCCCGGGTCGAGGTCGGCTTCCCCGTCCCGCGGACGAACGTCGACCTGATCGCCCGGCCGACCCTGCTGGGGCGCGGCACCGTCGACTTCCGCGTCGGCGTCCGGACCGTGACCGCGCCGATCGGTACGGACGGCGTCGCCGAGGTCGCGGTCCCCGCGGGCGCGACGGTCACCGTCCCCGCCGGGGCGGCGAAGGACCCCGACGGCAACACGAACGCGACGGCCGTCGCGGTGACCGGGGCGGGCTCGTGAGACGCGCGGTCCTGGCGCTCCTGGCCGCCGGCGCGCTGGCGGGGGCCGGCGCCGCACCCGCCTCGGCGGCCCCGGGCGACACCTCCGTCTTCGCCACGATCGGCCCGCCCGGCTACCCCGCCCACGCGTACGTCCACCCCGACGGGCGCGTCTACGAGGGCACGTACGTCAACCACGGCGCGCCCGGCGTGCCCTCGAAGGTCTTCGAGTTCTCCGCGGCGGGCGGCACCCCCGTGCGGGCGTGGACGGTCCCCGGCCAGGACACCTCCGCCGGCGAGCAGGGCGTCCAGGTGACCACGAGCGACGCCCGCGGACGACTGGTCCTGCTCGACAAGGCGCCGGCCCGGGCGCTGCTCCTGGACCGCGACACCGGGACGTTCTCGCCGTACGCGACGTTCCCGGATCTCAGATCGTGCACGACGGTCGCCTACCACGTCGACTGCGAGCCCGGCGGCGGCGACGAGCTGCCCATGCCGAACTACGGGCTCTGGCTGCCGGACGGCTCCCTGCTCGTCACGGACTACCAGCAGGACGTCGTCTGGCGGGTGCCGCCGGGCGGCGGGAAGGCCGGGGTGTGGCTCGGCCTCGAGCGCTTCCGGGCCGCGGAGTTCGGCCTGGCCGGCATCGAGCTCTCCGCCGACCGCCGGTCGGTCCTCCTCATGCAGTCCTCGAGCCTCGGGGCGGACGGGCTCGACATGCTGCAGGGCAGGCTGCTCTCCGTCCCGCTCCTGGACGGCCAGCTCCCCGGCACCGTGCGGACGGTCTGGACCTCGGGGCTCTTCGACCTGCCCGACGGGTTCGCGGTGTCGCAGGCCGGCAACGTCTACGCCGCGCTCGTCGGCCCGACCGCGTCGCAGGTCGTGAAGCTCGGGCCCGGCGGCGAGGAGCTCGCCCGCTTCGGCCTGCCGATCGTCGGGACGAACGGGTCGCCGATCCCGTTCGACGCGCCCTCCAGCGCGATGTTCCAGGGCACCCGGATCCTCGTCGCGAACCAGAGCGCGGTCCTCGGCGTGACCGCCAACCAGGCGATCCTCGCCGTGGAGACGGGGGAGACCGGCGTGCCGGAGCTCGTCCCGGCCGGCGCGGGCGCCCCGCCGGCGACGGGCGCCCCGGCCCCCGCGGCGACGCCCGCCCGGACGCGCCTGCGCGTCGTCGCCTCGCCGAGGCGGCTCGTCGTCGGGCGCCGGACCGTCGTGCGCCTGCGGGTGACGGCGTCGGTGGACGGGGCCCGACGCGCGATCCCCCGGGCCCGCGTCCGGGTCGCCGGTCGGCGCGTGCGGACCGACGCGCGGGGGCGGGCGACGGTGACGCTGCGCCGGAGCACCACCACCGCCCTGCGGGTCGTCGCGACGGCCCCCGGGCACACGGCGGGCCGGGCGACGTTGCGGGTGCGGCGACCGTAGGCCGCCCCGGCCCGGCGGCACGCGCCGGCAGGTCGTACCGGCCCGGCGCCGCGTCCCGACCCCGGCCGCCCGGTGGGCGCCGGGAGCGTCCCGGGTAGCTTGGGAGGGACATGCCTCCCTCAGCGCCCGTCCCTCCCGTCGCGGCGCTCGCCGACGGCCTGCCCGTGAACCTCGTCGCGACGCTCCTCGCCGTGGCGCTCGCGATGACCGTGACGTTCGCCGCCGCGAAGGTCGCGGGCCGCCACAGCGTCATCGACGTGACCTGGGGCGCGGGCTTCGCCCTGATCGCCGTCGTCTCCTGGGTGCTGTCCGCGGGGGACGGCGACGCCACCCAGCGCGCGGTCGTCGCCGTCATGACGGTGCTGTGGGGCCTGCGGCTGGCGTCGCACATCGAGCGCCGCGGCCGCGGCAAGGGGGAGGACCCGCGGTACGAGGAGCTCATGGCGCGCGCCCCGGCGGGCCGCGAGACGTTCCACGTGGTCACGCGGGTCTACCTGACCCAGGCGGTCGTCATGTGGTTCGTCTCGCTGCCCGTGCAGGTCGCGATGTACGAGACGGGCGGCCTCGGCGTGCTCGCGGTCCTCGGCGTCGTCGTGTGGGCGATCGGCCTGACGTTCGAGGCCGTCGGCGACCGGCAGCTCGCCGCGTTCGCGCGCGATCCCGCCTCGAAGGGGCAGGTCATGGACCGCGGCCTCTGGCGCTACACCCGCCACCCGAACTACTTCGGCGACGCCTGCGTCTGGTGGGGCATCTGGCTCGTGGCGGCGCAGGAGCTCCCGGGGCTCCTCACCGTCCTCTCGCCGGTCGCGATGACGTTCTTCCTCGTCTTCGGCACCGGCAAGGCGCTGCTCGAGAAGGGCATGGCCGACCGCCGCCCGGGCTACACGGACTACGTCCGGCGCACGAGCGGCTTCTTCCCGCTGCCCCCGCGCGGCTGAGCGGGCGGCAGGGCGACCGCGGGACCCGTCGGCGCGGCACGGCCCCGGCCCGGAGCCGTGGCGCCCGCCGCGGGGGTGACGAGCCGTCCGGGCGGGCCCTACCGCGGCCGCTTGTCCATCAGGCGCAGCCAGGTCTCGGTGCGGGTCGGGAACGCCGGGGTCGCGCGGTCGAGCACGTCGAGCGGCACCCGGCCGGCGACCGCGATCGTCGCCGCGTGCAGCTGCTCCGCGATCCCCGCGCCCGTGAACGTCGCCCCGACGAGGATGCCCGCGTCCGGGTCGATGACGAAGCGCGTCGTGCCGCCCGCGTTCTTGCCGATGAAGCTGGCGCCCGCGTTGCCGTCCGACGGGACGTCGATGGCGACCGCGTCGATGCCCGCGTCCTTCGCCGCCTGCAGCGTGTAGCCGACGGCCGCGACCTGCGGCTCGGTGAACGTCACGCGCGGGCTGCGCGGCCCGTCGAGCTCGTCCGGGGCGAGCGCGGCGTCCGCGTCGCCGAGCACGTGCTGCGCCATGACCCGCGACTGCCGCTTGCCGACGTGGGTCAGGAGCGCCCGGCCGTTGACGTCGCCGACGGCGTAGAGCCAGTCCGTGCCGCCGACGAGCAGGTGCGCGTCGGTCTGCAGGTAGCCGTGGTCGTCCGGCGCGATCCCGACGGCGTCGAGCCCCAGCGCGCCGGTGCTCGGCGCGCGACCGGCGGCGACCATCAGCTCGGCGGCCTCGATGGACTCGCCACCCTCGAGGGTGATGCTGACGCGGCCGTCGGGCAGGCGCGTCGCCGAGGCGAGCTCGACGCCGACGCGGACGTCCACGCCGTGCTCGCGCAGGCCGTCGGCGACCTGGGCCCCCGCGAAGGGCTCCTCCTTGGACAGCAGCTGCGGGGCGGCCTCGAGCAGCGTGACCTTCGCCCCCAGCGAGGACCAGGCGAGCGAGAGCTCCGACCCGATCGGGCCGCCGCCGACGACGACGAGCGACTCCGGGACCTCGTCCGCGGTCGTGCCCTCGCGGTTCGTCCAGCCCGCGGCCTCCTGCAGCCCGTCGACCGGCGGGAAGGCGGGGACCGTGCCGACGGCGACGACCACGGCGCGGCGCGCGGTGATCCGCAGGCGCGGCGCCTCGGCGTCGACGTCGGAGACCTCGATCGTGCGGTCGGCGACGATCCGTCCGAAGCCCCGCTCGAGGCGGATGCCCCGGTCGTCGAGCCACGGCAGCTGCCCGCTGTCGTCGAGGTCGTGGATGACCTCGTCGCGCCGGTCGAGGAGGACCTGCGGGTCCGGCGTGCCCGTGACGAGCTCGCGGACGCCGGGGACCCGGGCGATCTCGGCCAGCAGCTCGACGGGGCGCAGGAGCGCCTTGGACGGCATGCAGCCCCAGAAGGAGCACTCGCCGCCGACGAGGCGGTCCTCGACGAGGACGACGTCCAGACCGCCCTCGGCGAGCTGTCCGGCGGCGACCTCGCCGGCCGGGCCGGCCCCCAGGACCACGACGTCGGCTTCGGTCTCGTGCACTGCGGCTCCTCGTTCTCAGGTCGCCCGCCGGGGTCGGCGGGCGGCGGGTGCCCGTCCGGGGCGCACCGCCGGAGGATCATCCCCGTCGGGGCACCTACCCGATCGCCGGGCCGCCGCCACCGCCCCCCCCCGGAACGACGAACGCCGCCCCCGGACGGTGTCCGGTGGCGGCGTCGATCACACCGGGGCGGCCGCGGGGCGGCCGGGGCCCCGCGCTACTTCAGGCCGCGGAACGTGGTCCAGGTCGAGCGGCTGCCGCCGTCGCGGGTCTTCAGGCCCGACTGCCACAGCTCGCCGGTCGACTGCGGGTCGCGCAGCTGGTACCAGATGAACGAGCGGACCTTCTGCTTCTTCGCGATGTCCCAGGCGCGCTTGAGGTACGTCCGCGCCTTGGACGTCGAGATCTTGTCGCTGCCCTTGGTCTTGTAGGCGAACTCGGTCAGGTAGATCCGGCCCGCGGCGGACTTCGAGATGCGGCCGGTCTTCGCGGCCTTCTTCAGGTCGCTCTTGGCGTACGCCAGGTTGGCCTGCGTCCACTGGTCGCGGTCCTTGCGCTTCTTGCGCGGGTCCGCCTTGAAGTCGTACGTGTGCAGCGAGACGCCGTCGGCCTTGACGGTGTAGGTCTTCTTGCTGCCCTTGGCCTTGTACTTCGAGCTGAGGCCGAGGACCTCGCGGACGAAGTCGCCCGGGTCCGTGGACTGCCCGTTGGGGTAGTTCTTCGACTTCGCGCGGGCGTAGGGGAGGAGCTCGCCGAAGAGGACCTTGGCGCTCGGGTCGGCCGACTTGACCTCCTTGTACGCGATGTTCACGAGCTTGCGGTAGAGCGTCGCCCCGCCGCGCTTCGGGATGAAGCGGTACCAGTTGGGCTCGTTGATCGGCGCGTAGTAGACGACCGCGCCGGCGCCCTTGAGGCTCGTGGCGAGCGACCGGATGTACTTCGTGTAGGCGGAGGAGGAGATGAGCGACGCGGCGGTCGGGCCCTTCTTCCTGCCGCGCGGGTTGGCCTTGTCGTTGCTCGACAGGCTCGGGGCGACCGTGACCGTCTGGATGCCGTTGGCGGCGCCCTGCTGGATCGCGTTGCGGACGAGGGCGACCTGCCCGGGGTCCGGCGTGGAGGACTTGCCGTCCCACCGGACGTTGTAGCGGGCCATGCCCACCTTGGCGGCCTTCGCGTCGGCGAAGAAGGACGAGGACAGCTGCGGGTTGTTCACCGTCATGTCCTGGTCCTGCAGGCCCTTGACCGGGGCCGCGGACGCCGACGTGGCGGGCACCGCGACCACCGCGGCGCTGGCCGCGGTGGCCATGAGGAGTCGTGTGGCTCGGGGGAGAGTCATAGCTACAGGGAACACCACATCGGCCCGAAAGTGTCGGTCGACCCCGAAAGACCTCACCGTTCCCTCACGAACGACCCCCCGTCCCGCGGGACGGGGTACGCGGCCGTCGCGTCCGCTGCAGGGGCCCTCCGGCCGGGGGGTCGATGGGGCCGCCGCGCGCACCGGTCGTGGGGCCGTCGACGCGACGATCACCCGTCGTGGCGGGCGATCGCGGCGCCCGGGGCCCGTGTGGCGCCTCGCACACGCCGTCCCGCACGCGGACCCCGCGGGGGTACGCTGCGCCGGTGACGTCCGAGGCCCACCACGCGGAGCACCAGTCGGCGGCGGTCGTCGCCGCGGACGCGCTGGGCGTCTTCGTGCGGGCGATGGCCGGCATCGAGCAGGCCACCCCGGAGAGCGCCGGCTTCTACGACGGGCTCTGCGAGGCCGTCTGCCGCGCCGTCCAGGTCGACCGCGCGGTCATGTTCCTCTACGACGAGGGCCGCCGCCGCGTCCGCCCGGTCGGGTCGCACCTCATCGACCGGGAGCGCTTCCCCGTCGAGGGCGTCGGCATCGAGGACGCGCCGCTCTCGCGCGTCGCGCTCGAGGAGGACCGCGTCGTCGACGCCCTGGACACCACGGGCGACGTCCTCGGCCGCCCCGACCTCGCCCAGCTGCCCGAGGGCGACCTCGCGTACGTCCCGATCGCCGCCGGCGGCACGTGGTACGGCGTCATGGTCGTCGAGCAGTCCTCGGGCGAGCCGCTCGAGGGGCCGCAGCGCGACGCCCTCTGGATCGCCGGCAAGGTCGTCGCGTTCGCCGCCGAGGCGCGCCGCGCCACCCGCCACCAGGAGCAGGCCCGCCAGCTCGAGCACCGGCTGCTGCTCGTCCGCCAGGTCCACGAGCAGGTGATCCAGCGCCTGTTCGGCCTGAACCTCGTGCTCGGCTCGGGCGCGGCGCTGGAGGGCGAGGCGCTCGAGCGCGCCCGGACCGAGGTCGAGGCCACCCAGGCCGACCTGCGCCAGCTCCTCCACGGACCGCAGCTCACGACGGGCGCGCCGACCGCGATGCGCCTGGCCGAGGAGGTCGAGCGCCTGCGCCGCGCGCACGCGACCGTCGAGCTCCGGGCCGACCTCGAGGAGGGCGTCGAGATCCCGCTGCCGCTCGAGTCGCTCGCGCAGTCCGTGCTCGGCGAGGCAGTCCGCAACGCCCTGAAGCACGGCGAGCCCACGATCCTCCACGTGTCCCTGACGCGGCGCGACGACGCGCTCTCGCTGACCATCGACTCCGACGGCGTCCACGGCGCCGCGGGCGCGCCGTCCGGCTCCGGGCTGGGGCTGCGCCTCGCCGCGGTCGAGGCGCTGCAGGTCGGCGGGCTGCTCGAATTCGGGGCGCGGGGCGAGGGCGAGTGGCGGGTGCGACTGCTCCTGCCGACAACGGACGAGAACGAGGTGGGCGGATGACCCGAGAGGTCGGACGGACGGTGGTGCTCCTGGTCGACGACCACGAGGTCGTGCACTGGGGCCTCCGGGCGCTCCTGTCGGGGCAGCCGTGGGTCGCGCGCTGCCTCAGCGCCCACAACGGCCAGGAGGCCGTCGAGCTCGCGGGCCGCTACGCGCCGCACGTGGCGCTCGTGGACCTCTTCCTCGGCACGGAGTCCGGCGCCGAGTTGTGCGAGCGCCTCCGCGAGACGGAGCCCCGCACGAAGGTCCTCCTCATGTCCGGCTCGGGACGCATCTCCGCCGCCGCCGCCCGGGCCGCCGGCGCGTCGGGGTTCGTGCCGAAGGACTGGCCGGCCGCCGACGTCTGCCGCGCCGTCCGCACGATCGCGGCGGGGCGCACCGTCTTCGAGGGCGTCGCGGGACCGACGACCCCGGCGGGCCTCTCCCCGCGCGAGCGCGAGATCCTCGGCCTGATCGCCACGGGCGCGACGAACCCCGAGATCGCCGGCACCCTGCACCTCTCCCCGCACACGGTGAAGGAGCACACGAGCTCGCTCTACCGCAAGCTCGAGGTGCGCAACCGCGCCGAGGCCGTCCGCACCGCGGATCAGCTCGGCCTCCTCTGAGGCCGCGGCACCCGCCGGCGCGGTCGCCGACACGGGTCCCGCCGCCCGCCCCCGGCACCGAGGCCGTGCGGACGGCGGACGGGCTCGGCCTCCTCTGAGGCCGCGGCACCCCTGAGGCCGACCCCCGCCGGCGGGGTGGGGCGCACCCCCGGATCTCCGCCCGCCGGGGGGTTCGGGGCGCCGCTGGACGGCCTGTCAGCCGCCGTTGGTGCAAGGCTGCGCAGTCGTGAGCGTTCGCACCGCAGTCCTCTTCCCAGGCCAGGGCGTCCCGCTGGAGGGCGCGGGGGAGGAGGTCGCCAGGCTCCGTCCGGACCTCCTGGAGGCCGTCGTCGAGGCGGTCGGCGAGGACCCGTTCCCGCGCGCCGCGGAGAGCACCCGCTTCACCCAGCCGGCGATCGTCTGCTCCTCCCTGGCCCGCTGGTCCGCCCTGGGCCTGGACCACCCCGACGCCTTCTTCGGCCACTCCCTCGGCGAGATCGTCGCCCTCGCGGTGGCCGGGGCGATCGACGAGCGCGAGGCCCTCGTCCTGGCCGCCGCCCGCGGCCGGGCGATGGCCGACGCGGACCCGCAGAAGCTCGGCAGCATGGCCGCCGTGCGCAAGGGCGGCCTGGCCGCCGCCACCGAGCTGGCGGAGCAGCACGGGCTCGTCGTGGCCTGCGACAACGCGCCGGGCCAGGTCATCATCGCCGGCCTGATCACCGGCCTCGACGCCGCGGCCGAGACCGCGAAGGCCTCGGGCAACCGGGTCCGCCGCCTCGACGTCGCCGGCGCGTTCCACTCGCCGCTGATGGAGCCGGCGATCCCGGGCCTGCAGGAGGCGATCGACGCGACGACCTTCCGCGCGCCGCACACGACCGTCTGGTCCGCCGTCACCGCCGCGCCGATCGACGACCCGCCGCGCCGGCTGATCGACAGCCTCACGCACCCCGTCCTCTTCCGGCCCGGCCTGCTCGGCCTGCACGCCGCGGGCGTCCGCCGGTTCGTCGACGCCGGCCCGGGCGAGATCGCCGCGGGCCTCGCGCGCAAGACGTTCGCCGACGCCGAGGCCGGCGACGTCGTCGAGGTCGAGGTGCCCGGGATCCCCGCCGCACAGGGCTCCGGGAGCACGACCGGGGATGATGCCTGACATGTCCGAGGCGTCCCCGCAGCACCCGTCGTCCCCCGGACCCGTCCGCGTCGCCCCCCTCGGCGTCGGCGCCGCACTGCCCGACGGCGTCGTGACCTCCGCCGAGATCGAGGAGCGCCTCGGGCTCGACCCGGGCTGGCACGTCAAACGCACCCACCTCCACGAGCGCCGCATCCTCGCCCCGGGCGAGAAGCTCACCGA
>WLOB01000131.1 GCA_009699505.1 Actinomycetota bacterium
CGACCGCCTCGGGCAGGACGCGGGTGGTGATCTTCGTCGGCCCACGGCCGTATCGCGACTTGTAGACGAGCGCGATCCCGTCGGAGATCTCGGCTTCGGGTGATTGCCGCGACGTGCGGGTGGACATTCGTGACGCCTCAGAACGGGGATGGCGGCGGACTTCAGGCGCAGTTGTGCGCCGGGCGAACGACGGTGCGTTTTTGACCGTACGACGCTCAACCCGCCTCGGACGCGTCGCAAACCCGCCCTCGACGGATACACCAGACGCCCCCGCGCTCGGTTCGGCGTCGACACCCCCGTCGGCGAAGGCCCGCCCAGGCCGAAGCCGATGGCGAGTCGGCGCCCGGCAGGGCACAGACCCCGAGGCGTTCATGCACCCCCGCTCGGGTAACCGAGGCGCGGTCGGCAGCGCAGAGAGCACCGCTACGGGCGAGGGGGACCCACGCGCGCCCCGGGGGCGTCTGGCCGCCCGCTGCGTCGGGTGAGGCGGGTTCACGGCTTCTTCGCGGTCGCCTTACCGCCCTTCTTGCCGGCGGCCTTCTTCTGCGGCGTCGTGCCGCCCTGCTTCTTGTTGCTCTTGCTCTTGGAGCCAGAGCCGGACTTCTTCCCCCCACGCTCGGACGAGCCCTCGGAGTTCGCGATCGCCGCCGCGCGACTCTTGCTCATCCCCTTCTTCTTCAAACCCTCGTACTGCTTGTCGTTCTTGACACTCGAACCGTGATCCTTGGCCATACGTGGGCTGGTACCCCGTCCGCAGATCCGGGAGCACGCCGGCAGCTGATGGTGCGAAGCGCCCGGCGGATGGGTCAGGTGCGGCCGATGAACGAGATGCGACCGTTGGTCTCCAGCACGGCGAAGCGGATCTCGGCGAGGTCGTCGATCTGGTTCTGTCGCGCCTCGGACCGCAGCTCCTCAAGCGTGATCCGCTCTCGCCGCAGGTTCCGATCGATCACCTGGCCGTCCTGCACCAGGACGAGTGGCTCGCCCTCGAGTACGGGCCGCAGGCGCGGCACGCGAAACGACAGAAAGCTCATCGCCACCGTCAGGACCGCGATCGTGACGATGACAACGATCGCACCGGTCAGCGAGTAGTCACTCTGCGTCACGCCCTGCTGGACGAGATCACCGATCACCACCAGCAGGATCAGATCAAACGGCTCCATCGAACTGAGCTCTCGCCGCCCCACAGCACGCGTGACGATCCAGATCACGAAAAAGATGACAACCGCACGCACCACAAGATCCATCAGGGCGCCTCGATCAGGGAAGGACGGTCGCGGAAGCAGGCAGCCGCACGGACGCCGGTGGGTCGTCGCCCCCGGGTTCAAGCACGACGGAGAGGTCCTGGCGTCCCAACGTGTCGGGGTTGACCTGCAGTTGGAGGTACACGGTCAGCTCATCGCCGGGCTCAAGGGTCGCGTAGGTGAGCGCCAGCGACCGGCCACGCGTCGCCTCGTCCGCCGGGGCCGGCTCGATCGTGTTCAACTGCATTCCCCGCACGTAGCCGGCCCCAAGGACCACCTGCGGCTCCACGATTTGAGTGCGCGCGCGGATCGTGACCCGCGCCGGCCACATCAAACCGCCACGCAACGTCGACGGCCTGTCCAGTGTCACGCGGGCGGTCGCCGTCTGCGCCGACGACGTGTGCTCGGACTGCCCCAGCCGGCCCGTCAACGCGACGGCCATGACCGCGGCCATCGCTGCCACGAGGCCCCGGCGCACCCACGGGTGATGTGTCCGCCCGCGAAGATCACGGGTCCGATCGAGATCGAACGCGACGGTCGAAGAGGCCGTGGAGGGCGAAGGACCCGACACCGGACTGGTTCTACCTCCATTGAGCTTTCAACGGAAACCCTGGACGAAACACTGCGTCCGCCGGCCGAGCGTTGCGGTCCGAGAGGACCGGCCCCACCCGGCTGTCAATCGGCTTGCGGAACGATCGGGCCCTCTCGCTTTCCGGCAGGTGGGCAACTGGCCGGTCGGGGTCTGCGATGGTGCGGGTCGTGCTTAGCGCCGTGGTAGGTGGCGGGCCGTTCGGATCGCCGGCTTGATGCCTTCCCTTCTCTGATCCGGGCTCGTTCACGATGGGGGAGGCCGAAAGGCCAGGACCCGTGGGTTCGAACAGCACGAAGGTCGATGCGGCCGAAGACGGGCACCATCGCCCGCGTGGCGTCGTGCAGAACGAGATCGCCGACGCGGTCGTCTCGCTCGCGAAGAAGCACTTGGGGCGCGGGCCTGAAAGTACGCGCGTGACCATCGACGGCGATCTCGTCGTGGTGTTGCTGCGCAACGGTTTGGGGTCGTCGGAGCGGCTGCTGGTCGGTGAGGGAGAAGGAGACGCGGTGCTCGCGTTTCGGCGGGTTATCCAAGACGTGCTGCGTCCCGCACTGGTTGCCGAGATTCAGCGCATCATGGGCCGGCAGGTTGGGACGTTCATGTCTGCCAACGCACTGGATCCCGACTACGCCGCCGAGATCTTCATCCTGCTGTAGCCCGGCGTGTGCCTAATCGCTATCTGGCGGCCTTCTCGTAGCCATACTTGGCGCCGCCCGCTGTCCCGGAACGGGATCGTCTGCCGGGACGGCCTCGCGTCGTCGCGGTCATTTCGTCAGAACCCGCGGACCACGCTACGAGCGACGACTCACCGACCGTCGTCCCCTCCCGCGGTCAGCGCACGCGGATCCGACGCGTCGCGGAGCGCGGCTTCAGGACGCTCGTCCCGCCGTAGCGCGCCGAGACGCGGAACGTGCCGAGGCGGCGGGCCGGGACGGAGAGCCGGACGGAGAAGCGGCAGCTCGACGTCACCCGGGCGCGGCGCGTCGTGGTCCGTGCACCCGACCGCGTCAGGCGGAGGGTCACGGTCCCGCGGCAGCCGGCCGCCCGCGAGACGCCGGTCGGCCGCACGAGGGTGCCGCGAACCGCCACGCGGCGGACGCTGCCCGAGCGGGACGCACGAACGCTCCGCAGCTTCAGCCGCGGCGTGCGCCGCGTCGTCGTGGTCGCAGCAGAGCCGGTCGGCGCCGGCGCGCCGGTCATCGAGGGACGGAAGAGCGGCAGCCCCGGCTCGCCGACCGGGACGCGGAGCACGGCGTAGTTGGTCGACGTGCGGAAGAACACCGACTGGTTGGTGACCAGGATGTCGTTGCCCTGAAAAACCGAGCTGGCCGGGGAGTCGAACGGGATCAGATCGACACCGGGGCGGGTCTGGATCCGCTCGACCTGCTGGCCGTTCGGGGCGATCCTCAGGATCGCGCTGCTGGTGAACGAGTTCAGATAGGTGTCACCCGACCGGCCGAGGACCAGGCCGTCGCCGCCGTCGCCGGGGTTGCTCTCGTAGAACTGCCTCGCCGGAGTGGCAGACCCGTCGCTGCCGATGGTGGTCTGGAAGAGCCGGGTGGACGCGGCGCTCGGCGGGTTGCCGACGGGCAGCGTCAACGACTGCGTGAAGACCAGCGTCTTGCCGTCGGCCCGGAACTGCAGGCCGTTGGGTCCGCCGAGCGGGTTGTCGAGACGCTCGTCGGTGAGGATCACCTTCGCCGGACCGCCACCCTTCGGGACGCGCCAGAGCAGGCCCTGCTGGAAGTCGGAGACGATCATCGACCCGTCGGGGGCGAACGCCGGGTAGTTCGGGAACGGCGGCGCGTCCTCGACCGTCTTCGAGCACGGCTGCGCACCACCGGTGACGGCGCACGGCTTAACGTCGGCGAAGGTCGCGTAGGTCGACTGCCTGCCGGTGGCCGGGTCGATCTTCAGCACCCGCGGGGGCGCCTTGTCCAGCGCATAGAGCATGCCGTCGCCGTCGAACGCGAGCTGCTGCAGCCCGTAGGCGGGGAGCAGCGCCCGCGCAGTCTCCTGCCCCTGGATCGTGTAGTCGCGGACGAACGACCCGCCCGCCGTGTAGCGGTAGATCTTCGACGGGACGCCGCTGGTCTGGCCGGGCGTGTTCCCGCCCGGGTTGGTGCCGACGAAGACGTCACCGTCCGGTCCGGTCGCGATCCCTTCGGGCAGCCCTGGGCTCTCCGGGATGCGCGCGAACACGGAGATTTCGCGCTCGGCCGCCGACGAACCAGCGGGGACGGCCGCCAGGACGGCGAGGGCGATGGGGACGGCGGCAAGGCGCCGGACGAGCGTCATGGCGCCGCCGATACCCGCGGTCGCCGGAGGCATCCGCCTGGGGCGAGAACGGTCCAGCATGCTGCGTCCACCAAGCCCCTTTGCCGGAAACACCTCAACGCGAGGGATGCACTGCGAGCAAGCTGACCGCTGGGCGTCGTGTGCGTCCCGTAGGCGACGTACCCTGTGCCGCTACTCCGGCCTGACGGTCAGGTGGTGAGGAAGTCCAGGAGCGCGCGGTTGAACTCGTCGGCGTGGCTGACGTTGCAGCCGTGCGGGGCGCCGGGGATCAGGTGCAGCGCGCTGCCGGTCAGCGCCTCGTGCGTGCGCTTCCCGGATCCCTCGAACGGGACGGTCGCGTCGCTGTCGCCGTGGAGGATCAGCGCCGGCTTGTTCACGTTGGGCAGGTCGTCGCGGAAGTCGGTGTTGCCGAAAGCGGTCATGCACGCCAGGGCCGCGACCTTGCTGGACTGCAACGCAAGTGCGAGCGCTTCCTGTCGCTGCTTCTCGGTGACCTGCAGGACGCCGTTGGCGGAGAAGAACTCGGTGGTGAAGTCGTCGTAGAACTTCTCCTGGTTCGCCGTCAGCGCGGCGGTCATCTTCCCCGCCTCGGTGAGGGGGAGCGGCCCGTCCGGGTTCCCCGGGGTCTTTGCCATGTACGGCGGAACGGCCGACGCGAACACGACGCTCCGCACGCGACTGGTGTCGTGGTTGGTGAACAGCCGGGCGACCTCGCCGCCGCCCATCGAGAAGCCGACGATCGTGACGTCGCGAAGATCCAGGACCTCCAGCAGCGTCGCGAGGTCCTCGGTCAGCTTGTTGTAGGTGTAGCCGGTCTTCGGCTTGTCGCTGCGACCGAAGCCGCGGCGGTCGTAGGTGATGACGCGGTATCCGGCGTCCTGAAGCACGGGGACCTGCGCCTTCCAGGACTCGCCCGAAAGCGGCCAGCCGTGGATCAGCACGACCGGCCGGCCACTGCCACCGGTGTCGTCGACGTGCAGCTCGGTGTCCTTGAAGATGCCGTGGTGCGCGGTGATCTCGGTCATGAAGCGTCCAAACGAGGTCGAGGCGTGACGCTCACCGTCACACCAGTCCGCGGTTCGCTACCCCACGACGCTCCCCGCACACCGCAGATGCCGCTGCACGCGCGGCGCGTGCGATCGCGCGGATCGGGAAGCGACGTCCGAGCCCGAAGTAGTGTCCGCCCGGGAAGGACCGGTATCTCCCCCCGGGGGCGCCGGTGCGCCCCACATCTCTGCGGGCCGGTGGGCGACCTGCAGAGCCGGGACGACCGTCGGTCCGCAGAACACCTTCGCGAGGACACCGACACCTCCGCCCGCGGGATCAACCGTCGGCTGCCGCCCCGCCTTCCTCTTCAATCAGCGCCCAGAACGCCAACCAGGCCGTCCCACTAGCCGAACGCTGAACGGGACGATTCGCCGTTGAGCAGGACCTTCGGTACGAACGGGTGCTCCCGTGTCCCATAAGACCCGCCCGGTGAAGTGCCCGGTCAGGGTGCCTTACACGGGACGGCCTCTTGCCGACCACGCAAGTCTTCGTTTACGGCCCGTTTGGGCGCAAGCGAACGATCTCCTATGTCGCTGCAAGTGCTGGCTCGGGTGCTCGGTTCGTCGCTTTCATGGTGTGCAGCACCGTGCGGGCGAGGTGCCTCTTCAGGCATCGGAGCGCTTCAAGCCGGTTCTTTCCCTCGGCCTGTTTGCGTTCGAGGTACTGCTGCGCCGGAGGGTGCAGACGCCCCTGAACGACAGCAATTCGGTGTAGCGCGAGATTGAGCTGCCGGTTGCCGCCGCGATCCAGTCGCCACCGGTCCGTCTTGCCTGAGGAGACCGGGATCGGTGCGACCCCTGCCATGCGCGCGAACTGAGCATCGGTGCGGAAGCGGTCAGCGCCGGCGGTCTCGCCGATGATCTTCGCCGCCGTCAGCGGGCCGCACCCGACGATCTGGAGGAGCTCGGGTCGGTACGCCCGGACCCGATCGCGGATCTCGCGCACCAGGGTCGTGATCTGTCGGGTCGCGCTTGCGAGCTCTGCCACGAGAGCCCGTGCAATCCGCACCCGGACTTGGTCGCGGCGCTCCGGACGAGCGAGCCAGCGCTGCAGCCGCGTCAGCCACATGGGGCGGTCCAGGCCGCCCTTCGGCACCGCGACCGGGCACTCGAGCTCGTGCAAGTGCCACCAGAGCCGGCTCTGATCGCGCGTGCGCTCCTGCACGAGGTCGTCGTGGTGGTCGAGCAGAAGCCGGAGATCGAGCGCGTCAGGGTCAAGCGACGCGCAGGGCAGCGTGTCGACGCCCTCCTGAACCGCTGCGCGAGCAACTGCGATCGCGTCGATCTCGTCGCTCTTCCCACGCCGCCGGCCGCCCCGCCGCGCATTGGCCATCAGGTGCGGCGCGACCCGGACGATCCGGGCGCCGCACGCCAACAGGAACCGCTCCAACCGGCCGGACACGTGCCGGCAGTCCTCGATCGCCCACACGACCTCCGCGTCACCTTCGGCGTCGGCATGGCGGCCTGCCCACGCACGCACGGCCAGAAAGCCGTCGGTGGTGGCCGGGACCGTCTCGCTGCTACGCAGCTCCCCGGTCCCGGCCACCACCAGCGCGAAGGTGAACGTCTCCTTATGAGGGTCCGTCCCGATCACGATCATCTACGTCGTCCTGTTCCTCGCTGGCACCGGGCCCCAGCGGATCCTCTCGGTCGACAGGCCTCAGTCAGGGCAACGCCAAGCTCCTATTAGGTCAGGCCGAGAGGGCGCTGGGCGAGCAGCGGACGACACAACCCATGAAGGTCAAGCCACCGTGGCCGACAGGCACTGTAGGAGTCAGCCCGCTGCTCAGGGAGGAATCTGTCACTGAGGCACTGTACGGCCCGCTCGCCGGCCTTCGGCGCCCTGCGGGCGCTCCCCTCGCTGCGCTCGGCTCCGGCCGGCTCGTCGGGCCGTCCGGTCGTGTCCCATGACTTCTCTCCTCCCCCCGAACGCCGGCCACCAGGACGTCGAGGACGCGCCGGTGGTGCTGCACGACGTCGCCGACGTCGCCGACACGGCCCGCAAGCTCCTCGAGCTCGCCAGCCGCACCAGCCGCACCACTGAGATCCACTCCCAGGACGAGCGGTACGCCGAGATCGCCGAAGCGATCCAGATCGCCGCAGACGCGGCGCACGCCGCCGCAGTCCTCGTCGTCGAGGCCGCCGCACGGCGTTGGTGAACGGCGGCGGTCACAAATCGGGCCGCTCGTTCGAACAACCCCCAGAACCACGCCTCCGGCCGTTCGTAGAGAGCGGCCGGTATGCGACACTGAGCGTGTTCTCTTCGTGGATTGGGTT
This sequence comes from Actinomycetota bacterium, assembly GCA_009699505.1. Lineage (GTDB taxonomy): Bacteria > Actinomycetota > Thermoleophilia > Solirubrobacterales > Solirubrobacteraceae > Patulibacter. Next base: position 7,458 of record WLOB01000131.1, read on the forward strand.
GCACCTTCCCGAAGGACCCGACGGCCCGCCTTTGGCGGGCCGTCGTCGTTCGAGGACCCGCATGCGGGTCCTCGAGAGGTGTCCTCCACCGCCCCCACCCAGATGAGATGGGGCGTTCGGGGAACGGGCCGGCTCGTCCGGCGGGGCCCTCGGGGAAAGGTTCCGCCTCCCGCGGGACTGGGTCCGGGGCCGGGGGTGCAACCCAGTCCCACAGGAGAATGATGTCCCCGAAGACCCCGCCTCCCGAGCCTCTCCAGCCCAGCCGGACGAGGCGCCAGCAGATCACCGACAGCGCGTTGGTGGCCGTCATCGGCACGTTGATCCGGGAGGTCATCGACCGGCTGCTCTGATCGCCCCGCTCCCCGAACACCTGGGCGCCTCCGGCGCCCGGGTTACAAGCCCGCCCTTACGGGCGGCGGCGGACACCGCACAGGCACCACCGCCTACCGCTCCAGACCCGCGGCCGCGGGCCCAGATGGCCGCTGTTGACAGATCCTTTAGCGGCGACCTAGTACGAGGAGCAGCGCGGCTTGCCGTAGGACGTCGAGAACGTGTTGTCCTTCCGGCCGAAGCGATCGGTTTTCAGCGCCCGCACAGTCACCGACTGCGCGCACTGCCGGTAGTTGTTGTTGCGACGCACCGCGCAACGAAACGTCGATCGACGGCCGCTGCCGCACCGCACCTGGGAGACGAATTCCCCCTCGTAGCGCTCACCGAGCTCGTCGTTGAGAAACGACGCCGCGGCGCCGGCGCTGACCTTCCGCGTCTTCGGGGTCGTGCACTTCGGGATCCGGAAGCTGCCGCGCTTGCTGCGCTCCTCCGAGACCTCCGCGCCGGCGTCGTCGATGGACGACCGCGACGCGGTCAACGTCCACTGGTACCGGCCCGACCGCTTGCACGACGACCAGTCCCGCTCGTATCGAAAGTAGGTCGAGCCCTCGTCGTCACTGTCGGAATAGTCGCCCAGCGCCGACCCGTCGAACTCCTCGTCGAGGATCGTCCGACCCTTGAACTTCACCGAGAAGGCCAGGTCACACGCGTCATCGGACTCGAGATCGACCTCCTCCTCCCCGGAGCGACAACCGCCAATCCAAATGATCTCCGTCGACGGATAGCCGAGGTCCACGAAATCCTCGGCGCTGTCGTAGAACCCTGCCCTCTCAACCGACGTCTTCACCCCGTACTCACCGCCGAAACTCGGCAGCGCCGCCCGCGCCGATGGCGCGAAGGCAGACGCGAGCAGGACAGCAACAACCGGGACAAGGGCACGACGCATCGCCGGAGCGTACAAGTCCGGCTCCTGCCCCCAACGAAAGCAACGCGACCGAATCCAGCACACAAGACGCATGCTACGGAGGATAAGTAGTTGTGTATAGGTAGTCGGGCGTGTGTGTTGATCTTGGCGCCTCGGTTCTGCACCGGACCTGCGGTCTTCAACGGCTACCGACAGCAGCGATGGAAGCGTTTGCGCAGGGGGCAACGCGTCGCTAGGCCCCTCCGGGACCAAGGGAACGCTGCTCAAGGGCAACGGGCGTGGCGCGCGCGCCTGTGGCACGCCAGGCAGCACTGGGGGAAACCCCCAGCCCCCCGAGCAGGGACGAAACCGACCGGAAATCCACCGGAAATAGGTGGCAATTCCTTGTGTTTCTAGGTAGTTCCCGGTAGACTTGCCGTAGCAGCACACCACAAAGAAAGCCCCCCGGAACTGTTAGCGCAGCTCCGAGGGGCGGCCCGCAATTCGCGTCAACGAACGGCGGGCATCACACCGAGAGATAGAGGCTCCCGATGTCCCCTGAGGCTACCGCCGCCACCCGCGGCACCGACAAGAAGCAGACCCCCAAGCGCGAGCGGGTCGACGCGTACAAGATGGCCGCCGACGCCGTCCTCGCCGCGATGGAGCGCGGCACCGTCCCGTGGCGCATGCCGTGGACCCAGGGCCCGGGCGCGCTGCCGCAGAACCTCGCGTCCCGCCGCCCGTACCGCGGCATCAACGTCTTCCTCCTGGCGATGGCCGGGTACCCCTCGCCGTTCTGGCTGACGTTCAAGCAGGCCAAGACCCTCGGCGGCCAGGTCCGTAAGGGCGAGAAGTCCACCACCGCGATCCTCTGGAAGCAGACCAAGAAGCGCCTGCGCACCCCCGCCGACGTCGCCGCAGCGAAGGCCAACGGCGACACGATCCGTAAGGACGAGAAGGGGCAGTTCGTCCTGCTGATCCTCGCGCGCACGTTCGCGCTCTTCAACGTCGCGCAGGTCGACGGGCTTGAGGACGTTCCCGAGGTCGAGCAGATCGGCGACCCGGCGTGGAGCCCGGAGGAGGCAGCGGAGGCGATCGCCGCCGGGTACCCCGACGGCCCGTCCGTTGCCGAGGGTGGCTCGAGCGCCAGCTACGCCCCGGCGCGCGACCACGTGCAGATGCCCGACCGCGGCCGCTTCACCGAGGCCACCGACTGGCACGCGACCCTCTTTCACGAGCTCGCGCACTCCACCGGCCATGCCGACCGGCTCAACCGCCCCGACCTCGTCGACCCGAAGGCGACGTTTGGGAGCGTCAAGTACGCGCGGGAGGAGCTGACGGCCGAGATGGCCGCGGCGATGCTCTGCACCGTCGCCGGGATCGACGCTGCGCCGCTGACCGAGCGTCACGCCGCGTACGTCGAGCACTGGCGCGAGCGGATCGGGGAGGACCCCAAGCTCGTCGTGATCGCCGCCCAGCGTGCG
>WLOB01000132.1 GCA_009699505.1 Actinomycetota bacterium
ACGCGCCGCCGCAGAGGACGGCCTGCTCGCCGAACAGGTCGGTCTCGGTCTCGTCCTTGAACGTCGTCTCGATGACGCCGCCGCGGGTGCAGCCGATGCCCTTGGCGTACGCCAGCGTCAGGTCGCGGGCGTTCCCCGTCGCGTCCTGGTGGACGGCGATGAGGCCGGGGACGCCGGAGCCCTCGAGGTACTGGCGGCGGACGAGGTGGCCCGGGCCCTTCGGGGCGGCCAGCGCGACGTCGACGTCGGCGGGCGGCTCGACCTCGCCGTAGAGGATGGAGAAGCCGTGGCCGAAGAGGACGAGGTTGCCGGCGGCGATGCCGTCCTTGGCCTCGGCCCACACGTCGCGGTGCAGCTCGTCGGGGACGAGGAACTGGACGACGTCGCCCTTCGAGGCGGCGTCGGCGATCGAGAGGACCTCGAGGCCGGCGTCCTTCGCCTTCTGGACCGACGAGGAGCCCTCGCGGAGACCCACGACGACCGAGACCCCGGAGTCCTTGAGGTTCTGGGCGTGGGCGTGGCCCTGGGAGCCGAACCCGATGATGGCGACGGTCTTGCCGTCGAGCAGCGTCAGGTCTGCGTCGTCGTCGTAAAACATGAGCCCGGATACTACGCCGGGCCCGTCGCGGGGCGCGGTCCGCCCGGACGGCCGGTGTGACGCCCGTCCGTACGGCATCCCTTCCGGGCGTCCCGGATCCCGGTCGGGCGAGGCGTCCGGGGCCCGGTCGGGGGCGGCGCGCGACGCGGGGTCCCCGGGCCGGGCCGCTCAGGCGTCCGCGGCGGCCACGAGCACGGCGCCCGGCAGCGCGATCGCGCCCTCGGGGCCGTCCGGGTCCGGGTGCGCGGCGAAGGCGGCCTCGATCTCGGCGTGGACCTCGTCGCGCAGCGCGGGCTCCGCATCCTTCAGGGCGGTCGTCGCCCGGTCGGAGAACTCGAGGAAGTTCCTCCGCGCCTCCTCCGCGCTCGGCGAGCGGAAGGCGACCTCGACGCGGTGCACCTCCGGCAGGACGAAGCCCGTCGAGCCGAGGAGCTCCGTGACCTGGTCGGCGGAGGAGAGGGAGAACGGGCCGGGCTCGACGTTCTCGGGCGAGAAGCGCTCCGTCAGGCCGCGGTCGGCGAGGATCCCGGTGCCCAGGCCGAGCCAGGGGTTGTCCTCGACGCGGTCCCACACCGCGAGGGAGATCCGGCCGCCGGGCCGCAGGACGCGCCGGGCGTCGCGCAGGGCCGTCTCGGGGTCCGGCACGAGCATGTACCCGAAGCGCACGAGGATGCCGTCGACGGAGGCGGCGCTCATGTCGAGCCACTCGAGCTCCATCGGGGTGACCTCGACGTTGACGATGCCGCGCTCCGCGGCGTGGCGCCGCGCCGCCTCGACCATGGCCTCGGCACCGTCGCTGATGATGACCTTGCCGCCCGGGTGCACGAGCTCGGCGGCGAGGAGCCCCGTGTCGCCCAGGCCGGCGGCGGCCTCGAGGACGACGTGCCCCGGCTGCGGGTTCAGCGTCTCGATCATCGCGTGCGAGACGGGGGCCACGGCGGCCTGGAACCAGTCGCGCCGACGCTCCCAGATCTCGGCCTGGCGCTCCCAGCGCTCGCGGGACCGCGCGCGCAGGTCGTCGGGGGTCGGGGCGGGATCCGGGGCGCTGCTCACCCCTCCATCGTCGCAGGCGCCCGCGGGCGTCCGCGGGCCCTGGCGTCCGCGCCGCGGCCGGACGGGCCGGCGCCTCAGCGCAGCTCGCGGCGCAGCAGCTTGCCCGAGGGGGTGCGCGGCAGCTCGTCGACGAGCTCGAGCTCGCGCGGCACCTGGTGGCGCAGCAGCGCGACGCCGGCCGCGGCCCGGAGCGCGTCGAGGTCGACCGTCGCACCGGCCGCGGGGACGATGCGGGCACAGACCCGCTCGCCCCACTCGCGGTCGGGACGCCCGAAGACGGCGGCCTCCGCCACCGCCGGGTCGGCCTCGAGGACCCGCTCGACCTCGAGGGGCAGCACGTTCTCGCCGCCCGTGATGATCGTGTCGGAGCTGCGCCCCACGATCGTCAGGTGCCCGCGGTCGTCGAGGACGCCGAGGTCCCCGGTGTGCAGGCGATCGTCCGCGCCGAGGACCGCCCGGCAGACGGTCGGCCCCTGCACGAGGACCTCGCCGACCACGCCCGGCTCGCGCGTCGGGACGCCGTCCTCCCCGGCGATCTCGACCGTCGTGCAGAAGAGCGGCGGGCCGAGCGTCGCGATCTGGCTCGTCGCCTCGCTCATGCCGTACGTCGGGGCGACGGGGACGCCGGCGTCGGCCGCCTCCTCGAGCATCCCGGCGGGGATGGACGCGCCGCCGAGCAGGACCCAGCGCAGCGCCATGTCGTCCGTGCGGCGCAGCCCCGCGTCGAGCAGGCGGCGCAGCGTGGTGGGCACGAGGGAGACCATCGTCGGCGGCGGGCCCTCCTCCGGCAGGCGCCCCGCGAGCGAGGCGAGCACGCGGTCGGTGTCCCACCGCTCGTGCACGACGGCGGTCGTGCCCGCGATCGCGCTGCGCAGGAGCACGCTGAGCCCGCCGACGTGGTTCAGCGGCAGGGCGCAGAGCCAGCGCTCGTCCGACGGGCAGCCGAGCGTCGCGGCGGAGCCCAGGGCGCTCCACAGCCAGTTGCGGTACGTCAGCCCGATCGGCTTGGCCGGTCCGCTCGTCCCGCTCGTGTGGACGACGATCGCCACGTCGTCCAGCTCGTGCTCCGGCAGCAGGCGCGCGTCGCCGGTCGCGGCCGGGAGCGCCGCCCAGGCGTCCTCGTCGACCAGGAGCGTCCTCCCGCGCCCGGGGGCACCGACCGGGACGCCGGCCAGCCGCCGGTCCCGCTCGGCGTCCGCCAGCCGCGGATCGAGCGGCACGACGACCGCCCCCAGGCGTCCGAGGGCGTGGACGGCGAGGACGAAGGGCCGCCCGGGACCGAGCGCCAGGCCGACGGGCTCGCCGGGACGCGCGCCGGCGGCCCACAGGCGCCGGGCCACCTCGTCGACCTCGACCGCGAGGGCGGACCACGTCGTGCCGAGCAGCGCCTCGTGGTCGGGCCGGCGACGGGCGGCGCGCAGGAGCCAGGACTCGACGGCGGACACGCTCCCGAGGCTACCCGCCGCGACCCGAACGGTCCGCGGGGGCGCCGCGGACGCGCTCCCCGGCCCGTCTGAGCATCTGCGGCGGCGCGTGACGTGGCTCCGCGGGGCGTCCGCCGACACCCCACCCGTCGTAGGGACGGACGCGGCACTAGCCTTCCCGGCGGCCGTCGAGGAGAACCGAGGAGCACCGTGACCGTCACCTGGAACGCCCCCGCGGGGAGCGACTACACCGACATCCGCTACGAGGTCTCCTCGGGCGACGGGGACAAGCCGTCCGACAACGGCGGGATCGCGAAGATCACGATCGACCGGCCGCAGGTGCGCAACGCGTTCCGGCCGCAGACGATCATCGAGATCTCGCGGGCGATGGACGCGGCCCGCGAGGACCCGGCCGTGGGCGTCATCGTCCTGACGGGCGAGGGCCCGCTGGCGTTCTGCTCCGGCGGCGACCAGCAGGTGCGCGGCGACTCGGGCTACCTCACCGACCCCGACAACCCGGACCGCCAGCCGTCGGGCTCGTCCGTCGGCCGCTTCCACGTCACGGACCTCCAGGTCCAGATGCGCCGGACGCCGAAGCCCATCGTCGCGATGATCGCCGGCTACGCCATCGGCGGCGGCCACGTCCTGCACCTCCTCTGCGACCTCTCGATCGCCGCCGACAACGCCCGCTTCGGGCAGACGGGCCCGAAGGTCGGCTCCTTCGACGGCGGCTTCGGCGCGAGCGTCCTCTCCGACCTCGTCGGCCCGAAGAAGGCGAAGGAGATCTGGTTCCTCTGCCGGCAGTACTCCGCGAAGGAGGCGCTGGACATGGGCCTCGTCAACACCGTCGTGCCGCTCGAGCGGCTCGAGGAGGAGACGGTGCAGTGGTGCGACGAGATGCTCGCCAACTCGCCGTTCGCGCTGCGCCTGCTCAAGGCGAGCTTCCACGCGGCGGAGGACGGCTACGCCGGTCTGCAGCAGCTGGCGCACGACACGAACCTGCTCTTCTACGGCTCGGAGGAGGCGCAGGAGGGGCGCGACGCCTACAAGCAGAAGCGCACCCCGGACTTCTCGAAGTTCCCGCGCCGGGCCTGATCCCGCCGGTCTCGCCGCCCACACCCACCCGATCGCGACCCCGCCCGCATGAGCACCCACGCCGAGTACGCCGCCGACGCCGGAGGCGGCGGTCCGCGCCCCAGCCCGGTCCGCATCTGGTTCCTGGCGGCGCGGCCCAAGACGCTCCCCGTCGGCCTGGCGCCGGTCCTCGTCGGCACCGCGCTGGCGATCCAGCAGGACGCCTTCCGCCTCCTGCCGTTCCTCGCCGCGCTGCTCGGCGCGCTCTTCATCCAGGTCGGCGCGAACCTCGCCAACGACTACTCCGACGCGCGGCGCGGCGCGGACTCCGATGACCGGCTCGGGCCGCTGCGCGTGACCGCCGGCGACCTCGTCCCGCCGCGGCAGGTCCTGCTCGCGACGTACCTGACGTTCGGCGTGGCGGTGCTCTGCGGCGTCTACCTCATCGCGGAGGCCGGCTGGGTCATCCTGGCCATCGGCGCGGCGTCGATCGTGGCGGGCCTGCTCTACACGGGCGGCCCGCGGCCCTACGGCTACGCCGGTCTCGGCGAGCTCTTCGTCTTCCTCTTCTTCGGCCTCGTCGCCGTCACCGGCACGCACTACTCGCTCACGGAGGAGTTCGACGGCACCGCCCTGGCGCTCGCCGTGCCGGTCGGCCTGATGGCCGCCGCGGTCCTCGTCGTCAACAACGTCCGCGACATCGACACGGACCGCCGCGCGAACAAGAACACCCTCGCCGTGCGCCTGGGCCGGGCGCGGACCCGGCAGCTCTACGCGGCGATGCACGTCGCCGCCTACGTCGTCACCGCCCTGATCGGCGCGATCGACGCGGACCTCACCCTGTGGCTGCTGATCTCGCTCCTGGGCATCCCGCTGTCGGTGCAGCTCGCGCGCACCGTCGCCACGCACACCGACGGCCCGACGCTGAACGGCGCCCTCGCCGGCACCGGCCGCCTCGAGCTCGTCTTCTGCGTCCTCCTGTCGGCGGGCATCCTCCTCTCCTGACCCGCGCCCCCGCGCCCCCGGCCGACCCCCGTCGGCCGGGCCGAATACGCTGCCCCGCGTGGATCTGCGCATCGAGGAGGTCGCGCTCCGGCTCGCCCAGCCGATGCGCGCCGCGTGGGGCGAGATGACGGAGCGGCGCCTGCTGCTCGTCGCCCTCGAGGACGACGACGGGCTCGTCGGGCACGGCGAGGCGTCGCCCCTGGAGCCCTACGACGGCGTCCCCCTCTCCGACGTCCGCGACGCGCTCGAGGTCTGCCGCGACGCGCTGCGCGGGACCCGCGGGATCACGGGCGCCGAGGCGCTCGAGCTGACCCGCTCCGTCGTCGACTCGCCGCACGCGCTCGCGGCGATCGACCTGGCGCTGTGGGACCGCGCGTCGCGCCGCGAGGGGCGCTCCGTCGCGTCCATGCTCACGGAGGACCCGTACCGCTGGGTGCCCGTGAACGCGACGATCGGCGGCCTGCCGCCTGAGGAGGCCGGCGAGCTGGCCCGCGAGTGCGCCGACGCCGGGTTCGAGACCGTGAAGCTCAAGGTCGGGCTGCCCGACGACGAGGCCCGCGTGTCCGCCGTCCGCGAGGCCGTCGGTCCCGACGTCGCCCTGCGCCTGGACGCCAACGGCGCGTGGAGCGTCAACGAGGCGATCTCCGCGATCGCCACGCTCTCCCCCTACGGCGTCGAGCTCGTCGAGGAGCCCACGCACGGCATCGAGCAGATCCGCACCGTGCGCGACCGCCTGCCGGTCCGCGTGGCGATGGACGAGACCGCCGACGTGCCGGGCGCCATCGCCTCGGGCGCCGCCGACGCCGTCGTCCTGAAGATCGGCCGCTCGGGCGGCATCGGTGGCCTGCTCGCCCGCGCGACGCTCGCCCGCTCCACCCGCGCCGACGTCATCCTCGCCTCGGCGTGGGACGGCCCGCTCGCCGTCGCCGGCGCCGTGCACGCCGCCGCCGCCCTGCGGCTGCGCGACGCCTCCGGACTGGCGACCCTGACGATGTTCGAGCCCGCCGCCCTGGACGCCGTCGGCGTCGGCGACGAGAGCCTCGGCGACCTCGCGGGCCGGCTCACCGCCCGCGACGGGACGATCAGCGTCCCCCGCACCCCCGGCCTCGTCTAGACCGCACCCGGCGGGGGCGACGGCGGGCCGCCCCGCTAACGTGCCCGCGCGATGTCCGACACCGCCGCCCTCCCCCTCCTCGGTCTCCACGTCTCCCCCGCCGGCGGCCTGCCGAAGGCCGTCGAGCGCGGCGTCGAGCGCGGCTGCGAGAGCATCCAGATCTTCACGCAGAGCCCGCGGCGCTGGGCCCCCACGAACCACAGCGACGAGTCGATCGCGCAGTTCCGCGAGGACCTCGAGGCGTCGCCGATCGCGTCCGTCGTCATCCACGCGCTCTACCTCTCGAACGCGGGCACCGAGGACCCCGAGCTGCGCGAGAAGTCCCTCACGGCCATCACGCACTCCCTGCGCGTCGGCGCGCAGATCGGGGCGGTCGGCGTCGTCCTGCACCCCGGCTCCGCGAAGGACGGGCACGTGGGCGAGGCGCTCGAGCGCTGCGGCGACGTCTTCCGGGAGGCGCTCGCGGAGTCCGAGGACTGCCCGCTGCTGCTCGAGGACACCGCGGGCGCCGGCGGCACCCTCGGCCGGTCCTTCGAGCAGCTGCAGACGCTGCTCGAGGTCTCCGGCGGCCACGAGCGGATCGGCTTCTGCCTCGACTCGTGCCACCTCCTCGCGTCGGGCTACGACGTCCGGTCGATCGAGGCGCTCGACGGCGTCCTCGCCGAGGCCGACGCCGCCTTCGGCTTGGACCGCCTGCGCTGCATGCACGTGAACGACTCGCAGACCCCGCTGGGCTCCAACCGCGACCGGCACGCGCCGCTCGGCACGGGCGAGATCGGCGAGGACGGCATCGCCGCGCTCCTGTCCGAGCCGCGCTTCGCCGGGATGCCCGTGATCTTCGAAGGGCCGGGGCTCGACGGCAAGGAGCCGCAGGTCGCCGACATGGAGATCGCCCGGGAGCTGCGCGACCGCGGGCGCCGCGCCCGCGGCCTCGTCTGAGCCCCCGCGCCGACGCGGTCGACGCCGTCGACCGGGTGCGCGAGCAACATTCACCGGCGCGACCGGGAACGCATAGGTCCGCTTGAGGTGCCGCGGGCAGGATGGACCCAGATCGATTCCCCCCCAGGAGTCATCGGTGCCCACCAGTCAGAACCCCGCCCGCCATCCCGTCCGCCGCGCGTCAGGTCGCGTGCGTGCCGCCGCCGCCCCGATCGCGGTGGCCGGCGTCGTCGCGCTGTCGAGCATCGGGCTGTCCGCCGCACCGGCGGCCGCCGCCGAGCGCGTGCAGCACCGGCTCGTGGCCGACGGGTACCTCGACGCGGCGGACGCGACGGGTGCCTACGACGCCCGCACGGGTGCCGCGATCGCCCGCTGGCAGGCCGCCCGCGGCCTCCGCGCCGACGGTCTCGTCGACGCGGTGACGGCCGACGAGCTCCTGGGTACAGGGTCGACACTCCCCCACCGAAGGATCCCCAGATGAGCCAGCAGTCCGAGCTCTCACCCGCAGGACGAGGTCAGCGCCGCAGCCACCGCGGCCGGCGCCTCGCGCAGCAGGCCATGGCCGGCGTCGGGAACAACGACCTCACCCGCCGGCTGCGCCGCAAGGCGCAGGAGCCGCGCGCCGATCGCACGGTAGCGGTCGTCGCGAGCACCGACGACGACCGTCAGCGGAGCCGCAAGCGCCCCCAGGCGCGGCCCCACCGCGGGTACCGCGCCCGCACCCAGACCGCGTAGCGCGGCGGCCAGCCCGTCCGCGTCGCCCGCCGCCAGCGCCGCGCGCTGCGCGGCCCTGGCGGCCGGCGGGTCGCCGTCCCACAGCGGCAGCGCCGCCCAGCGGTCCGCGAACGCCTCGAGCCCGTCGCGCTCGAGGCGCTGCGCCTGCGCCTCGTCCGAGGCGCGGCGCGCCGCCCGCTCCTCCTCGTCCTCCATACCCGACGTGGACGAGACGAGCACGACCCGCTCCACGAGGTCCGGGTGCGCCAGCGCGAGGTGCAGCCCCACGCGGCCGCCCAGGGAGTAGCCGGCGACGGTCGCCCGCCCCGACGGCGACGACGCGGCCGCCGCCTCCAGCTCCGTCGCCAGGTCGCCGAGCACGGACGTCAGGTCGACCGGCCGGCGGTCCGCCGCCGCCCCGTGCCCGCGCAGGTCCGGTGCCACGACCCGCACCCGGTCGCCGGCCGCCTGAGCCACCGCGTCCCACGACGCCCCGGACCCGCCGAAGCCGTGGAGCGCGAGGACGACGGGAGCGGTCATGCGCCGGAGCCTGGCAGAGCCGCGTGGTCCGCCGCGCTTCTGGGACGATCCTGGGGTGACCGATCCCGACGCCCCGCCCCGCGACGGTCACGGCAGCCGTCGCCTGATCGGCGCCCTCGTCGACGAGCTCGTGCGCGGCGGCGTCACGGACGCCGTCACCTCCCCCGGCTCGCGCAACACGCCGCTCCTCCTCGCGCTCGCGCGGCAGCCGGGCGTCCGCACGCACGCGGTGATCGACGAGCGGACCGCCGGCTTCGTCGCGCTCGGGATCGCGAAGGCGTCGGGCCGGCCCGTGGTCCTCACGTGCACCTCGGGCAGCGCCGTCGCCCAGTACGTCCCGGCCGTCGTCGAGGCCCACCACGCGCGCCTGCCGCTGATCCTCCTCACCGCCGATCGGCCCGCCGAGCTGCGGGACGTCGGGGCCGGCCAGACGATCGACCAGCGCGGTCCGTTCGGGTCGATCCTGCGCTGGCAGCACGAGGTCGCCGTCGACACCGCCACGCCCCTCACCGTCCGGCACGCCCGGACGCTGGCCGCCCGCACGCTGCACGCCGCCGCGGGCGGCGGCTCCACGTCGAAGGGGCCCGTCCAGCTCAACCTGCCGCTGCGCGAGCCGCTCGTCGTCCCCGGGCGCGAGGACGAGCCGCCGCTCCCCGACGACGTGTCGCCCCCGCGGCCCGGACCGGAGCCCTGGGTGCGCCGCACCGGGGGCGGCGGGACGCCGGCCGACGACGCCGTCGCGCACCTCGGCGGCCTGCTGGCCTCGCGTCCCCGCGCCGTCGTCGTCGCCGGCCGGCACGAGGAGGAGCCGCGGCTCGGGCCGGCCCTCGCGGCGCTCTGCGAGCTGCTCGCCGTCCCGCTCCTGGCCGACCCCCTCTCCGGCGCCCGCCGCGGGACCGCCGCGATCGCGCGCTACGACGCGCTGCTCGCCGCGAACGCCGACCCCGACGGGCCGGTCGGGACCCCCGAGCTCGTCGTCCGCCTGGGCGACCTGCCGACGAGCAAGCCGCTGCGCGCGTGGCTCGCCGGACTGCCGGCGGACGTGCCGCAGGTGCACGTGAGCGCCGACGGCGTGTGGCAGGACCCCGACGCGGTGCTGTCGGACCTCGTCGTCGCGTCGCCGCTGCCGCTGCTCGAGCGCCTCGCGCCGCGCCTGGCGCACGCCGAGCGCGACCCCGCCTGGCTCGACGCGTGGCGCGCGCTCGACGCCCGCGTGGCGGACGCGCAGGCCGGGGTGCTCGACGCGCCCGACGACGACGCCCCGCCGACGGAGCCGTGGCTCGCCCGCGAGCTCACCGCGCTGCTGCCGCCCGCCGCCTCCCTGCTCGTCGCGGCGTCCATGCCGATCCGCGACGTCGAGGGGTACATGGCCGCCCGCGACCAGGTGCGGGTGCTCGCCAACCGCGGGGCCAACGGCATCGACGGCACGGTCGCGACCGCCTGGGGCCTCGAGCTGGGCCGCCCGCCCGAGGACGGTCCGGTGCTCCTGCTGATCGGGGACGTCGCGCTGCAGCACGACGTCGGCTCCCTCCTCGCCGCGGGCCTGGCGGGCGCGGACCTCACCGTCGTCCTCGTCGACAACGACGGCGGCGGGATCTTCCACTTCCTGCCCGTCGGGGCCGACCCGGGGCCCGAC
>WLOB01000133.1 GCA_009699505.1 Actinomycetota bacterium
CTGCCCGAGGCCGACGGCCACGCGCAGGCCGCGATCGTCCCGCGCTCGAGCGAGGTCCAGCAGCGCGCGGCCGTGGCGTCCGCCGCCGCCGCGCAGTCCGTCGCCGCCGCCGCGGCCGCCGCGCAGGCCGCGGCCGCCGCCCAGCCGCAGTACGCCCAGGCCACCTACGGCGGGCCGACCACGCCGCCCGCCGCCCAGCGCGCCGGCTTCGACACGCAGGACCCCGCCCCGGCCCAGCGCACCGACCTCGTCGCGTCGCTCAACGACGTCCAGCTCCTGAGCGCGGGTGCCGTCGACGTGATGATCGGGCCCGTCCGCGACCTCGCCGACCTCGACGCGCTCGAGAGCCGGATCCTCGGGCTGCAGAGCGTCGAGGCCGTGACCGTCATGGCCTTCGAGGGCCGCGACGTCCTCGTGAAGATCGAGATCGAGCGGCCGCTGCCGCTGGCCAGCATGCTCCGCACCGAGCTCGGCCGGCCCGTCGAGTCCTGCCGCCTCGTGGAGGGCCGCATCGTGGTCACGTTCGCCGACACGGAGGGCGACGCATGAAGGCCGTCTTCACGGCCCTCCTGGTGTCGCTCGTCTTCGCCGTCTTCTTCGTCCTCTTCCTGATCGTCCCGCTCATCGTCATCGCGGTGGGCTACTTCTGGATGACCGCGCGCCACAAGCGCCTGTCGCGGAAGGCCAAGGAGTCCAAGGGCGACGACGGCGGCGGCCAGCAGCACCCCGAGGCCGACCCGCAGCTCGACCCGCCGCCCGGCACGACGCCGCAGGGCACCCAGCCCGGCACCGCCGTGACCACCAGCAAGCCGCCCCTCGTAGAGAGCCCGTCCGCATGAGCAGCATCCACATGCCCCCGGGGGACGCGCCCTCCGAGTCCCTCGCCGAGGCGTGGGCGCACCGCGCCGCCCGCGACCACGGCCTGCCGTTCGTCGACATCCGCAACGTGGTCGTCAGCCCACTCGTCGCGGAGCTCCTCGCCGAGCCCGCGTGCCGCGAGCTGCTCGCCGTCCCGATCGCCCTCGAGGACGGCGTCGTCACCGTCGCCGTCGCCAACCCGGCGCACCCAGGCCTCGAGGAGCGCCTGACGTCGCTGCTCGGCCACCCCGTGTCGCTCCAGGTCGCCCCGGGCGACGCGCTCGAGCAGACCATCGACGAGCGGTTCGAGCCCGGCGCCGAGGTGCCGGTCGCCACGCCGATGCGCCAGTCGCTGCTCGGCGACGTGCTGATCACCCACGGCGCGGTCTCGGCCGCCCAGATCGACACCGCGCTGCACGACCAGGAGGTCGTCGGCGGCCGCCTCGGCGAGATCCTGCTGCACCAGGGGATCATCGACGAGACCCAGCTGCTCACCGCGCTGTCCGAGCTGCACGGCATCCCCGCCGTCGACCTCGGCACGATCGAGCCCGAGCCCGAGGCGCTCGCCGCGATCCCCGAGCCGCTGCAGCGCGAGCTGCGCATCGTGCCGCTGCTCGTCCACGAGGGCGTCCTCTGGATGGCCTCGGCCGACATCCTCACCGCCGAGTCCGTCGCCCGGCTCGAGGCGCACACCGACCTCGAGCACCGCGAGCTCCTCGCCCGCGCGAGCGAGATCGACCTGCTGCAGCAGCGGATCTACAACGAGGCGTACTCGCGCACCGCGGTCCACCTGCTGAAGGAGACGAACCCGGACGACTCCGGCGACGTCGTCTTCACGAAGCCCCAGCTCACGACCTTCGCGGTCATCGCGCTGCTCATCCTCGTCTTCGGGATCTTCTTCCCGATCACGGTGCTGGTGGTCCTCGTCGCGATCCTCGGCATCTTCCACCTGTCCGTGTCGATCTACAAGCTGCGCCTCGTGCTCGGCTCCCTCGGCGAGCACGCCGGCATCGACGTCACGGAGGAGGAGGTCAACGCGCTCGACAACGCGACCCTCCCCGTCTACACGATCCTCGTGCCGCTGTTCCGCGAGGCCGCGGTCGTGCCGGCCCTGGTCAAGGGCGTCCACTCCCTGGACTACCCGCGCCACAAGCTCGACGTCCGCCTGCTCTGCGAGGAGGAGGACGAGGAGACCATCGACGCCATCCGCGCGCTCGAGCTCCCGCCCCACTTCCACCTCGTCATCGTCCCGCCGTCGCTGCCGCAGACGAAGCCGAAGGCCTGCAACTTCGGCCTCCTGCAGGCCACGGGCGAGATCACGGTCATCTACGACGCCGAGGACCGCGCCGCGCCCGACCAGCTCAAGCGCGCGATCGCCGCCTTCCGCAAGTCGCCGGACTCCGTCGCCTGCATCCAGGCCAAGCTGAACTACTTCAACTCCGAGCAGAACCTGCTGACCCGCTGGTTCACCACGGAGTACTCCATGTGGTTCGACCTGATGCTCCCGGGCCTCGACAAGGCCAAGGCGCCGATCCCGCTCGGCGGCACGTCGAACCACTTCAAGACGGCCGAGCTCCTGCGCCTGGGCGCCTGGGACCCCTACAACGTCACCGAGGACGCCGACCTCGGCATCCGGCTGCACAAGGCCGGCCTGTCGACCGCCGTCATCGACTCGACGACGTTCGAGGAGGCCAACTCCGACCTCCCGAACTGGATCCGCCAGCGCTCCCGCTGGATCAAGGGCTACCTGCAGACGTACCTGGTGCACATGCGCAACCCGGTCCGCCTGTTCCGCCAGATGGGCTTCAAGGGCTTCATCTCCTTCCAGCTCGTCATCGGCGGCACGCTGACGTTCCTGATCAACCCGATCTTCTGGGCGCTGACCACGATCTTCACGCTGACCCAGTTCGACGTGATCCGCCAGATGTTCCCGGGCTTCGTCTTCTACTTCGCGATCGCCCAGCTCGTCATCGGCAACTTCGTCTTCATCTACGCCAATATCGCCGGCACGATCCACCGCGGCTACTTCCGCCTGGTCCGCCACGCCCTGTTCTCCCCGCTGTACTGGGGCTTCATGTCGATCGCCGCCTGGAAGGGCTTCTGGCAGCTGATCGTCAACCCGTTCTACTGGGAGAAGACCGAGCACGGCCTCGACTCCGGCCACTCGACGAACGGGCACCCCGCGCCCGCCGCCCCGACCGCGAACCAGAACGCCTCATGAGCACCCCGACCGCTCCTCCCGAGCTCCCGGTCCCTTCACGTCCGGTCGCGCGGCTGCTGCCGGCCGGCAACGAGCTCGCCGAGGCGAACCCGAAGGACTCGAAGCGCCGCCCCGACGACCTGGCCGCCCCGGTCAAGGCGAAGCGCTTCGAGACGCTCATCGTCTTCTTCGTCGCCTGGCTCGTCTTCAGCCTGATCGGCTACCGCGTCGTCGTCGGCCAGCACATCGTCCCGGCCGACGCCCTGAACCTCATGAGCCGGGCGTTCTACGTCTGGCACAACGACCCGGCCAAGCTCGCCGCGGTCGGCTTCACGTCGCCGCCACTGCAGACCGTCGGCCTGCTGCCCTTCGCGATCATCAAGCCGCTGGCCACCGGCCTCGTCGCGCTGCCGATCGCCTCGGGCTTCTGGGGCGCGCTCGCCCTGTCGCTGCTGCACCGCACGATGGCCCGCTGCGGCATCAGCTTCGGCATGCGCCTCGGCATGGTCGTGCTCATCGCGCTCAACCCGATGTGGCTCTTCTACTCCACGACGGGCATGCCCGACATGATCTACGTCGCGTGCCTCGCGGCGATGGTCTACTTCGCCTTCACCTGGGCCGTCGAGGACCAGCCGCGCTTCGTCGCCGGCGTCGGCCTGACGCTCGCGCTCATGGCGATGTCGCGCTTCGGCTTCATCTGGTGGGCGATCTCGCTCGCCGTGGTCTTCACGATCATCCTGGCGGCGCGCGACGCCCACGAGGACGAGCGCGAGGGCCTGCTGATCACGCTGCTGGCGCCGATCGCCGCCGCGATCGTCATCTGGATCCTCGCCTGCCTGCTCATCGCGAGCGACCCGTTCGGCTGGGTCCTGGACGCGCAGCCCTTCGGCGGCGTCTCCACCGACGACCGCACGCAGCCCGTCTCGTTCCTGAAGATCCTCGGCCACACCGGGGCGCTGACCCTCGGCGTCGCGCCGCTGTCGCTCCTGGCGATCGTCGCGTTCCTCGGCCGCGACAAGGACCCGTACCGCATCGGCCTGGGCCAGCTCATCCTGATCATCGGCGGCCTGCTGGTCATCGTCGTCAACGCGATCATCCACAACGACCTGTCGCTGCTGACGCTCCGCTCGGCGCTGCCCATCATGCTGTTGGGCATCGCCACGGCGATCTGGATCGGCCGGACCCTCGGCGGGTTCGGGCAGTTCATCGGACTGGTCGCGATGGTCGTGGCCATCCCACTCGCCGCGATCGCCATGGACCGCTACCCGTACCAGAACCTCGAGCAGGCGTTCATGCGCGGCATCCTGAACCAGCGCGACCAGGAGGGCACCGCCTCCCGAGGCGGCTACGACGTCGGGATCCGGCCCGAGCAGCGCATGGCCGCGTTCATCAAGGCCCTCGCCGGCGAGCGCAAGAACACCGTCCTGGCCGACAACTCGACCTCCGGCGGCGTGATCCTCCTGACGGGTCGCCCGCAGGTCTTCGTCGACCGCGTCGACCGCGGCGACGAGTCGTTCCTCGACATCCTCAAGAACCCGTGGGGCCGGGTGCG
The DNA here is from genome assembly GCA_009699505.1 of Actinomycetota bacterium. Taxonomy (GTDB): domain Bacteria; phylum Actinomycetota; class Thermoleophilia; order Solirubrobacterales; family Solirubrobacteraceae; genus Patulibacter. Next base: position 4,611 of record WLOB01000133.1, read on the forward strand.
GTACATCCTGGCCGTCCGCGGCGCCAACGACGGAAGCATCAACTCGCGCTACCCGAACGCCGTCGACGGCCGGGTGGCGGGCATGACCGCCGTCTACACCTCGGGCCGCTACGTGCTGCTCTCGGTCGCCACCCTCAACCCGCGTGAGTCCGCCCGCCGGGCCCAGGAGACCGCGCGACGCCGCGCGATCCAGCAGGCCCGCCGCTCGACGACCACGACGACGACCACCACACCCGCACCGTGACCCACCTCCTGAAGCGCTTCGCCGGCACCGCCATCGCGGTGACCGGCGCCACCATCCTGCTCGCAGGGTGCGGTGGCGACTCGGAGGACAAGACCCCGACGACGACCACGACCCGCACGACCGCCACGCGGCCGGCGACGACCACGACCGGCGCGGCCCCGGCCACGACGGCGCAGGACACGTCGCAGGACCTCGGCGGCACGAACCCGTTCGCTGCGGCCAGCCCGTGGAACACGCCGGTCCAGAGCCTGGACCGCGACCGCACGTCGAACGACATGATCCGGCTCGCGGCGCAGCAGCCCGTCGAGCCCGAGGACCAGACGGACCTCCAGCGGCGGAACTTCCTGAACCTCGCGATCAACCTGACGGGCTGGGCGCCCGGCGTCTACCCCGTCGGCACCGGCGAGCCGACGACGCTCGTCTGCCGTCAGCAGCCCTGTGGCGCGCCCGGCGCCCTGCCGCCGAGCACGCTGCGCCTGCCGGCGGACCTCGTGTCGGACTCCGGTCACGACGGCTGGATCATCCTCATCGACCAGTCCACGGACACGGTGTGGGACCTCTGGCGCTCGCGCAAGGTCGGCAACACCCTCTCCTTCGAGTTCGTGCGCAAGTGGGCGCTCGACGGCGACGGCGTCGGCATCCCGGCGTCCCGCGAGCCCAACCGCGTGCCGAGCGTCCGCGGCTCCGGCCTGCCGCTGCTGGCCGGGCTGATCCGCCCGCGCGAGCTCCGCGCCGGCCGCATCCCGCACACGCTGGCCATGGCCGTCCCGGGACCGGCCGCCACCCGCTTCGTCCTGCCGGCCGGCACCACGAACGGCCTCGCCTCGCTGCGCTCCCTGCCCCAGGGCGCGCGCATCCGCCTGAAGCCCTCCGCGTACCGCAAGCTCAATCAGCGGCGGGTGCGGTCCAACCGGATCGTGACGATCGACGGTCGCCGCCAGCGCTCGCGCGAGGTCATCATCCAGGAGGGCCGGCGCAAGCGCTCCAAGGGCGCGACGGCCGTGCTCCAGGCGCTCTACACGTACGGCGCGATCATCGTCGACCGCGCCAACTCCCCCACGCTCTACGCGCAGCGCAACGCGAACTACAACGGCGTGCTGGCGTCGAACTCGCTCAGCGAGCTCAAGCTGACCGACTTCGAGGTCGTCTCGCTCGGCCGCCTGTACCGCGACCCGGCCGCGCCGCCCCCGGCCCGCCCGTCCCAGGAGTCCCGATGATCCGCCCGAGCCGCCACCTGACCGCCGGGCTGGCCCTCGCGTCCGCCCTGGCGATGGCCGGCTGCGGGGTCAACTCCGAGCCGGAGATGATCCAGAGCGAGCGCGTGCAGATCAGCGCCCGCGAGCAGCAGCGGGTGCAGGAGCAGGAGTCGATCACCAACCGCAACCGCGCGCTGCCGCGTCGTGCCGCGGACCAGGTCGTCCTCTCCGTCCCGAGCGAGAACAGCGCGGCGGCCCGTGCCGCCCAGGACCTGACGCGCGAGCGCAGCTCGGTCAACTTCACCACCCAGGTGCAGCCGACCGACCAGGGCTTCACGGACATCTGCTCCGGGCGCGCCGACGTCCTGCAGACGAGCCGCGAGATCACCGACGCCGAGCGCGCGCAGTGCAGCCAGAACGGCCTCGACGTCCGTGGCGCCGTCGTCATCGGCTACGCGACCGCCGTGCTCGTGACGGAGAACGGCCGGGACATCGGCGGCGACTGCCTGACCCTGGCGGCCGTCAAGTCGATGCTCGCCCGCGGCTCCACCATCACGAACTGGCGCCAGATCGGCTTCGGCTCGCAGACCTTCAGCGCCGCGGCGCCCCCGGCGACGAACCCCGCCACGAACGTCGTGGCCATCAAGGCGTTCCAGCGCCCCGTCGGTGCCGTCTCGCTCAACGACTTCCGCGGCGACCTGCGGACGTTCTCGGACTACCGCGACCTCAGCGACTTCGTCACGAGCCAGGACCGCATCCGCGCCCTGGACCGCGAGACCCGCTCCTACAACCGCTCCATCGCCCGTCAGCGCCGGCGCTCGGACATCGAGTCGATCCGCCGTGCCGAGGCCATCGCCGCCCGCGCGGTCGTGCGCCAGATCCAGGCCGAGAACCGCGAGCGCGAGCGCAAGAAGCAGGCCGTCCGCAACCCGGAGGAGCTCGAGCGGCAGAACGCCTCCCGCGTCCGCCAGGCCAAGCGCCGCGCCCGCCTCGAGCAGACGCGGAAGAACAACGCGGTCGTCAACACCCAGACCGACCGGTTCCGCCGCGACCGCTTCGGCACGCTCTTCTCGAGCGGCCGCCTGGGCGTCGTGCCGTACACGTTCTACGAGCTGAACTCGGACGTGCTGCGGCCGCTCGAGATCGACCCGCGGACCACCCCGTCGAGCAAGCGGCCCGACTGCCGCTTCCCGTCGCAGCAGACGATCGTGAACCGGACGTACCCGCTGATCCTCCCGGTCTACCTCTACGGCGACCGCCGCGTCCTGCGCACCGCCTCGGTGCGGGTGCTGCTGACGCGGCTCCTGACCGAGAACGCCGCCCTGACGCGTCGCGAGGACCTGACGGGCCTGTCGAACACCGCCCTGATCAACACGCGCCGGTCGCTCGGCCTGCCGCAGATCCAGGAGTCGACGACGACGACCGACGGCACCACGACCACGACGACCCAGTCGCAGCCGACGGTGACCAACGCGACGCCGAACCTGCAGCCGGGCGAGATCCCGGGCGTCAACTCCCGCGGGGTCGAGAGCCCGTGACCGCCCCCGGCGTGACGCGCCCGGGCCCCGGTACGGCCGGGGCGCCGCGCCGGGCAGGGTCGGCGGGATCGCTCCGGGCAGGGCCGCGCCGGGCGGGGTCGGCGGGGCCGGTCCTTGCCGCGTCGGCGGGGCCGGTTCGGGCCGTGTCGGCAGGGCCGCGCCGGGCCGTGTCGGCGGGGCCGGTTCGGGCCATGTCGGCGGGGCCGGTCCGGGCCGCGTCGGCGGGGCCGGTCCGGGCCGTGTCGGCGGGGCCGGTTCGGGCCATGTCGGCGGGGCCGGTCCGGGCCGCGCGCTCGGTCGTCCGTCCGGACGCGGTGCGCGACGTCCTCCGGCCGGGCAACGGGTGAGGGTGCGGATCGTGCCGTTCCTCCAGGCCGCCGCACTGGCGGTCACCCTCTGCGTGAGCACTGGCTGCGGTGACGACGCCACCAGGCCGACGGCCTCGGCGACGTCGGCCACCCCCACCCCGGGCGTCGCCACGCCCCAGACCGCCGCGCCCGTGACGACCCGGGCCGCCCGGCCGAAGAAGCCCCTGCCCAACCCGGCGGGCTGGCCGCGGACGATGCAGATCGGCCTGATCGACCCGGAGAACGGTGCGACCGCGCTGTCCAGGCGCGCCCCGTTCGGCGTTCGCTGGCACTACCTCTCCGGCGGCGCCGGGACCTCGGGCTCGTGGGACCTCTGGCGGACCGGCGGCGGCTCGTACGCCACCGCCTACGTGCAGGACTCGGTCAAGACCGGCACCGTCCCGTTCCTCTCGTACTACGTCCTGCAGCAGACGCCGCCGTTCGACACGCTGCCCGACGAGCACCAGCGGGTGCTGCGCGGCATCAAGAACCCGGCGACGATGAAGGCCGTCGTCGCCGACCTGCGCCTCGCGCTGACCCGCATGGGTCAGGCCGGCAACCGGACGAGCGTCCTGCAGATCGAGGCCGACCTGTGGGGCTACGCCCAGCAGCAGGGCGAGCCGGCGACGACCCGGGCCGCGATCGCCGGCACCGACCCCGCGGCCGTCGGGCTCCCCGACACGCTCGCCGGCTTCGCGCGTCTCATCACCCGGATCCGCGACCAGGTCGCGCCGAAGGTCCTGCTGGCCTACCCCGTCTCCGTCTTCGGGACGAACAAGGACATCGTCGGGTCCGACCCGACGTCGGACCAGGTCAAGGCGATGGCCGCCTCGAGCGTGCGGTACTGGCGCTCCCTCGGCCGGCCGTTCGACCTGATGACGTTCGAGTACGCCAACCGCGACGCCGGCTACCAGGTCAAGGTCGACGGGATGGCCGAGAAGGACGCCTGGTGGACCGCCGACAACGAGGCGCGCCACCTCGAGTACGTCCGCGGCGTGCTGAGCGGCTCGAAGCGCACCGGCGTCCTCTGGCAGGTCCCGCCGGGCAACACCGTCAAGAAGATCATGGACGACACCCCGGGCCACTACCGGGACACGAAGGTCCAGGCCCTCCTCGGTCGCAAGGGCCGGCCGTACCTCCGGGCCTATCGCGACGCCGGCGTCGTGGCGGTCCTCTTCGGCTCCGCCTTCCCGAACGACACCTGCGCCTGCCGTCGCACGGACCAGTACGCCACGAAGGGCGACGACGACGGCGGCTACCTCGCCGCCCAGGTCCGCAAGTACGTCCGCGACGGCGAGCTGCCGTTGCGGCGCCTGCCCAAGCGCGGGGGCTGAGGGGCGGGGCGACCTGGAGCGGCTGCCGGAGCGCGGGGCCGAGCCGAGCGGCCGGGCGGGGCGGCCTGAAGCGCCTGCCGGAGCGGCGGGGCTGAGGGGCGGGGCGGCCTGACGCGCCTGCTGGAGCGGCGGGGCTGAGCCGAGGGGCGGCCTGAAGCGCCTGCCGGAGCGGGCGGGGCTGAGCCGAGGGGCGGCCTGAAGCGCCTGCCGGAGCGGCGGGGCTGAGCCGAGGGGCGGCCTGAAGCGCCTGCCGGAGCGGCGGGGCTGAGCCGAGGGGCCGGGCGGGCGGCCTGAAGCCCGTGCCGGAGCATCGGGGCTGAGGGGCGGGGCGACCGCGAGACCGCCGGCCCACGGGCGCGCCGGTCCGCGGGCGCGCCGGTCCGCGGGCGCGGGGCCTGCTCTCGACGCCCGGCCCAGGAGGACGGGGCGTGCCAAGTTGGACGTGGCGGTCGACGGTGCGGGCCGCCGCGTTACCCGGATCGTGTACCTGGACGACGTGGATCCGGAACACGCGACGGTCGGGCGTGGCGGCCGCCGGTTGGGGCCGGCGTGTTACCCGCATCGTGTACCTGGACGACATGAATCCGGAACACGCGTCCGCCGCGCGTGGCCGCCGCCAGTGCGGGCCGGCGCGATACCCGAGTCGTGTACCTGGACGACATGGATTCGGAACACGCGACCGCCGCACATGGCGGTCGAGGGTGCGGGCTGGCGCGTTACCCGGATCGTGTACCTGGACGACGTGGATTCGGAACACGCGACCGCCGCACATGGCGGGCGAGGGTGCGGGCTGGC
>WLOB01000134.1 GCA_009699505.1 Actinomycetota bacterium
CACGTCGAACGTGCCGCCGCCGAGGTCGAAGACGAGGATCGTCTGGTCCGACTCCTTGTCGAGGCCGTAGGCCAGCGACGCGGCGGTCGGCTCGTTGATGATGCGCTTCACGTCGAGGCCGGCGATCTTGCCGGCGTCCTTCGTGGCCTGGCGCTGATCGTCGTTGAAGTACGCGGGGACCGTGATGACGGCGCCGTCGACGGTCTCGCCCAGGTACGCCTCGGCGTCGGCCTTCAGCTTGGCCAGCGTGATCGCGGAGACCTCCGGCGGGCTGTACTGCTTGCCCTCGGCCTCGATGCGCGCGTCGCCGTTGGCGCCCGCGACCACCTTGTAGGGGACCATCGACTCCTCCTCGCGCACCTCGGCCTCCTTGCGGCCCATGAAGCGCTTGACGGAGGAGATGGTGTTCGTCGGGTTCGTGACGGCCTGACGCTTGGCCACCGCGCCGACGAGCCGCTCGCCCTTGGCGAACGCGACGACGGACGGGGTGGTGCGGCCACCCTCGGAGTTCTCGATGACGGTCGGCTCGCCGCCCTCGAGGACGGCCATGCACGAGTTGGTCGTGCCCAGGTCAATACCGATGATCTTGCCCATGAAGTTCTCCTGCTCCCAGACGGGACTGCGTGAAATCTGAGTCGGAGTATGGCAGATCTTCGTCGGCGCCTCAACAGAGGCCTGTGCACCACGGGCGCCGCCGCCCCGGGGCCCTCCCGGGGCGGCCGGGGACCGGCTAGCGCGGGCGCGCGGTCAGCGTCCGGCGGAGGGTGCGGCTCCTGCCGTCCGGCGCGGTCGCGCGCAGGGTCGTGCGCAGCGTCAGGCGCTTCGACGTCCGCAGCGCGGACCGGGCCGCGGCCGGCAGGCGCAGGTTCACGGTCCGCGACGAGCGGGCCTTCACGGTGTAGCTCCTCGTCGCGTAGCGGATCGCCCCGCGCCTCCCCGACTTCGGGGTGGTGGCCTGCAGCCGGACCCGGACGGCGAACCGGTTCGTGTTGCGCAGCGTGACCTTCGCCGGGCCCTTCGCCGAGACGCGCGTCGAGCGCAGCTTGACCGAGACCCGCGTGCTCGAGCCGAAGCCGGCCTTCGCGACGGCCGGCCGGGCCACCGGGGCGTTCGGTGCCTGCGGCGCCAGCGGCGACGTCGTCGGCGTCGGGGCGCCGCCCACGACCTCGGGGCCGTCGCCGACCGCGAGGCTCGTCGGAGCGGCCGGCAGCGTGCCCCTCAGCGTCGCGGCGGCCGTGCTCAGGTCGATCGCGTACAGCCCGGCGGCGGTGCCCGCGGACCCGAGGACGGCGAGGCCGCTCTCCGGGGTCACGCCGTTGGCGGCCGCGGTCGCCACCGTCGGGGGGATCGAGAAGCCGCGCACCGCGGTGACGTCGAGGCGCTCGCCGCCGACCCGGATGGTCTGCGCCGCGGTCTGCGTGCCGGCGTTGGGCGGGTTCTGGACCAGGAGCTGGTCCTGCGCCGCGCTGATGCCCAGCTGGGTCGTCGGGGCGGGCGGGGTGGTCAGCGGCTGCCCGAACGCGTTGGTGTACGCGGTGCCGCTCACGTCGGTCGCGCCGCCGTTCTGCACGCCGTCCGGGTTCGTGCCGGCGACGGCCGTCGTCGCGCCGTCGTTGCCGTCGACCGCGACGGAGGCGTCGCCCGTGACGGTCGGGTTCAGGCGCGCGTTCAGGCCGTTGCCGGCGACGACGCGCACGCGGTCGACCGTCGGGTTGACGTCGATGTCGTAGCCCGTCGCGACCGGGGGCAGGTCGACGGTCGCGCCCGAGGCGCCGGTCGTGAAGGCGACGGAGCCGGCGGCGCCGACGAGGGTGGCCGCCCCGGTCTGCGGGTCCACGCGGTAGAGCGACCCGCGGTCGGCCTCGGCGTCCACGCCGAGGAGCAGGAGCTGCCCCGTCTGCGGACGCCACGCCACGCCGGCCGGCACCTCGCCCGCGGTGAGGCCGGTCAGGGCGACCTCGGTGCCCGTCCCCGGCGCGGCGGTGTCGAACCGGCGCAGGGTGCTGGTCGTGCTCGTGGCCGCCGTGACGCTGACCGCGGGCAGTCCGCCGGCGACGGCCTCCTGCTGGATCGCCAGGCCCTGGATGGGCCGGCCGTCGCCGACCGGGCCGACGGGCGACACCGCGCCGGTGTTCAGGTCGATCCGGGCGAGCAGCGACTGCCCGAGGGCGTCCACGGTCGCGTAGCCGGTGCTGCCCGCCGGGGCCGGGTCGTCGTCCTTCGCCACGTCGACGCCGGGCGCGACGTCGAACCCGCCGACGGCCGAGATCGGCAGCGGCAGGCCCAGGAAGCTCAGGGTCTGCGCCTTCGTCTGCGTGCCGGAGTTCGGCGGGGCCTGCAGCGCGACCTCGCTCTCGGCGCCCGACAGCGTGTAGAGCGTCGTGGTCGTCGTGTTGGGGCGGTCGTTCGTGTACGCCGCGCCGTCGACCTTCGTCACCTCGCCCTTGACGTCCTCGTCCGTCCCGGCGACCGCGCCGGTGTTCGGGTCCAGGCGGAGGTTCTTCCCGGCGTCGGACAGCACCCGGATGCGGTCGACCTTCGGGTTGACGTCGAAGCCGAAGGTCGTGCCGGCGACGGCGACGGGCGCGCCGATCGCGGCGGCCTGGCCGGTGCGGGCGCTGAGGGCGTAGAGCCGCACCGTGCCGTCCGCGGCGTTGCGGCCGAGCCCGTAGAGCTGGCCGTTCTGCGGGCGGACGTCGATGCCGACGAGCGTGTCGCCCGCGGCCAGGCCGACGACGGGGACCTGCGGGGTGCCGGCCGTCGGCGACGCCGTGTCGAACGTCCGCAGCCGGTCCTCGCTGAGGACGACGCCGACGCTGACCGGGTCCGCGGCGTGCGCGGCGGTCGGGACGGCGAGCCCGGCGAGGACCCCGCCGGCGACGAGCGCGTGTCGGAGCGGGCGGGCGGCGCGGCGGGACATGGTGTCAGCCTATGAGCCGGACGAGCGCGGACGCGCCACCTCGGCGCCGGGCCGGAACGACCGAGGGCGCCCGTCGGGCGCCCTCGGGGTCCTCCGGTGTCCCTGGTGCTAGCGGGTCTTGACGCTGAACGTCGAGGCGCGGCGCGGCAGGACGAACGCGGTCCCGTTGAACTTCACGAGGAAGGTCAGCTTGCTGCGCCCGGCGAACCGGCGCGTGCTCGAGAACGTCACGGCCGACGTGAACGTGCAGTTCGACTTCAGGGTCACGCGGCGCGTCGAGATCGTGCGCTTGCCGGCGCGGATCTGGATGCTGACCGTGCCCTTGGCGCAGAACCGGCGCTTCTCGGCGGCCGAGTACGACCGGCGGAAGCTCAGCGAGCCCGTGGTCGTGAACTTCCGGCCCTTGCGCGTGGCCCGCGCGTTGACCTTGCGCAGGTTGATGCGCGCGGCCGCGGTCGGGGTGCCCGGCGTGGTGGGCGTCGTCGGCGTGGTCGGGGTCGTGCCGCCCGGCGTGGTGGGCGTGGAGCCGCCCGGCGTGGTGCCGGGCGGGACCACGACGACCGGCGGGGTGCGGTCCTTGCCGGCCGCCGGAGCGTCACCGAGGGCCAGGCTCCTGGGGGCATCGGTCCCGGTGCCCGGCAGGGTGCCGCGCAGCGTCGCCGCGCCGGTGCTCAGGTCGATCGCGTAGAGCCCGCCGGGGGTCGCGGTGGTCGCGAGGATCGCGAGACCGCTGCCCGTCGCCGGGGTCGCCGAGGCGCCGCTGCGGACGCCCGACGGGATGTCGAAGCCGCGGACGGCGGAGAAGTCGAACGCCGCGCCGCCGACCCTGATCGGCTGCGGTGCCGTCTGCGTGCCCGCGTTCGGCGGGTTCTGGATCAGCAGCTGGTCCTTGCCGGCGCTCAGGCCGTACTGCGTCGTGGTGCCGCCCGTGAGCGCCTGGCCGAAGGAGTTCGTGTAGGCGGTGCCCGAGACGTCGGTGCCCGTCGTCGTGGCGGCGGCGTTCTGGTCGCCGTCCGGGTTGATGCCGGTCGCGGTCGCGCTGCCGTCGACACCGGCGCCGGTGTTCGGGTTGATCCGGTAGTTCAGGCCCGGCGTCGTCGGGATCGACCCGTCGCTCGTGACGACGCGCACGCGGTCGACGGTCGGGTTGAAGTCGATGTCGTACCCGGCGGTCAGCGGGCTCGGGGGCAGCAGCGGCGAGCCGTCGCTGGTGTTGGCGAACGTCGCCGCGCCGACCGAGGTCGCGGCCCCGGTCTGCGGGTCGAGGACGTAGAGCTTCGAGGCGTTCCCGTTGATCGCCAGGAGGTACAGCTGGCCCGTCTGCGGGCGGTAGTCGATCGCGGCCGGGACGTCCCCGGTGACGAGGCCGGTGATGGCGACCTCCGTGCCGGCGAGCGGGTCGGCGGTGTTGAAGCGCCGGAGCTTCGCGTTCGTGTCGCTCGTGCCGCTCAGGGTCACCGAGGGCTGGCCGCCGGTGACGGCGTCCTGCTGGATCGCCAGGCCGGCGATCGGCGTGTTGCCGTCGCCGATGAGGCCGAGGGGCAGGCTGTTGCCGTTGTTCAGGTCGACGAGCGAGAGCGCCGCCTTGCCGCCGGAGTTCGTGGCGATGTAGCCCGCGCTCGTGGCCGGGGCGGGCTGGTTGTTGCCCGCGGCGTTGACGCCCGGGGTGATGTCGAAGCCGCCCACGGCGCCGAACGGGACCTTCTGGCCGCCGACGGTGACGGGCTTCTCGGCCGTCTGCGCGCCGTCGTTCGGCGGCGTCTGGATGTAGAGGCTGCCGCTCGCGCCGCTCAGCGTGTAGAGCGTCGTCGCCGTGGCGTTCTGCTGGTTGTTCGTGTACGCGGCGCCGTCGATCTTCACGGAGGCCGGGCTGATCGCGCCGTCCGCCGCGGTCCCGGCGAGTTTGCCCGTGTTCGGGTCCAGGCGCGCGTTGTAGCCGGTGTCCGTGACGACGCGGATGCGGTCGACGGCGGGGTTGAAGTCGAAGCCGAAGTTCGTGGTCGCGGTGATGCCCGTGACCGGGATGCCGCCCGGGACCGGTGCACCCGTGTCGGTGGTGGTGCTGCGGTTGACCGCGGTCGCCATGCCGGTGCGCGCGCTGATCGCGTAGAGGCGGATCTCCTGTGCCGTGGCGTTGTAGCCCAGGCCGTAGAGCGCGTTGTTCTGCGGGCGGATGTCGATGCCGACGAGCTTGTCGCCCGTCTCGAGGCCGGTCACCGCGACGGGCGCGGTCGCCTCGGCCGGGAAGGCGGTCTCGAAGGTCGAGATCCGGTTGTCCGTCGTGAGGACGACGGCGCTGCTGTTCGCCGCGTGGGCGGCGGAGGGGACGGCGAGGCCGGCGAGGATGCCGCCGGCGAGAGCCGCGCGGCGGAGTGATGCTGATGTGGGACGAGGCATGAGCGGCCAGCCTCCACCCCGCCGTGAACGGTGTCAACTCGGGCTTCCGTGTGCTATAGCCTCCTGCCGACCCCGGAGGGGCGGGGCCGAAACCGGCCACGGGTGCGGCCCGCCCGGCCGCCCGCGGATCGCCCTGGCCGTCCGGCCGGCCGCGGCGTCCGGGCCGCGGCGGCCCGGTCCCGCTCCTACCAGGGCGCCTTCTCGTAGTCCTTGAGGAAGCAGCCGTGCACGTCCTCGCCGGCCTCGCCGCGGACGATCGGGTCGTAGACGCGCGCGGCGCCGTCGACGAGGTCCAGCGGGGCGTGGAAGCCGATGTCTGCCAGGCGCATCTTCTGCGGGTGCGGGCGCTCGTCCGTGATCCAGCCGGTGTCGACGGCCGTCATCAGGATGCCGTCCTGCTCGAGCATCTCCCGCGCGCTCGTGCGCGTGAGCATGTTCAGCGCGGCCTTCGCCATGTTCGTGTGGGGGTGCCCGGCGCCCTTGTACCAGCGGCCGCCGAACTGGCCCTCCATCGCCGAGACGTTCACGACGTAGGTGCGGCGCGCCGGCGACGCGGCCAGCGCGGCGCGCAGGCGGGTGACGAGGATGAACGGCGCCGTCGCGTTGCAGAGCTGCACCTCGAGCATCTCCATCGCGTCGACCTCGCCGACGTTCTGGACCCACGAGTTCGTGTCGTGCAGGTCGGGGACGAGGCCGCCGGCGTCGATCGCGGTGCCGGCCGCGATGCGGGCCGGGGTGGCCGAGCGCGCCTCGAGGGCCATCTGCGAGACGAGCGCGGGCGTCGGGGTCCAGTGGTCGCCCGTGGACTCCGCGAGGGTCGTGGGGCGGACGTCGCCCGGGCGGCCGAGCGTCATGACGTCGGGGATCCGCCCGCCGGGCAGGGCGGCGGCCTCCGCCTCGGCGAGCAGCGCGTAGGACTCCGGCGAGCGCCGGACGGTCTGCGCCGCGTTGTTGATGAGGATGTCCAGCGGCCCGCCGGCGGCGACCTCGTCGGCCAGCGCGGTGACCTGGGCGGGGTCGCGCAGGTCCAGGCCGACGACGTGCAGCCGGTCGATCCAGTCCGCGCTGTCCTCCATCGCGGTGAAGCGGCGGACGGCGTCGCGGGGGAATCGGGTGGTGATCGTCAGGTCGGCGCCGTCGCGCAGGAGGCGCAGCGCGATGTACATACCGATCTTCGCGCGGCCGCCCGTGAGCAGCGCCCGCTTGCCGGTGAGGTCCGTGCGGGCGTCCCGGCGGGCGTGGTTCTTCGCCGCGCAGGGCGGGCAGAGCTGGTGGTAGAAGGCGTCGACCTCGCGGTAGCCCTGCTTGCAGACGTAGCAGGCGCGGTCCTCGAGGAGGACGCCGGCGAGGGCGCCCCGGGCCTCCGACACGAGCGGCAGGCCCTGGGTCTCGTCGTCGATCCGCCCGGGCGCGCCGGTGGCGGTGAGCTGCGTGACGGCCTCGTCGTGGGCGACGATCGCGGCGCGGCGCTCGGAGCGGCGGCGCCGGCGGACGGTCTTGTAGATCTTCGACGTGGCGCGCTGGATCGCGAGCGCGTCCTCGTGGTCCTCGCCGAGCGCCTCGGCCTGCGCGAGCACCCGCAGGCAGACCGCGAGCTCGTCCGGGTCGATCGACGCCAAGGGGTCGATCTCGGGGATCTCCGTCCCGTCCTCGTCCTCGATCTGCCGCGTCGTCGCCACGCCCGTCATCCCCGCCGTCGTCGTCCTCGGTCCGTCGCCGCCGCACGCGCGGGGCGACCCTCAAGGGTACGGATGCGGCGCGGAGGGGTCCGGGCGAGGCCCTCAGGACCGCCGGCGCGCCAATTCATCGAAACCCTACCGTATTTCAGGTAATTTGGGTCGCTCCCCCTCGCCACGACCCGTCGCAGGAGCCCCATGCCGTCCTCCCCGTCCTCCGCCATCGCCCCGCTGCGCTTCGCCTACTGGGTGCCGAACGTCTCCGGCGGCCTCGTCATCTCGAAGACCGAGCAGCGCACGTCCCACGAGTACGAGTACAACAAGCAGCTCGCGGTGACCGCCGAGCGCGCCGGCTTCGACTACGCGCTCTCCCAGGTCCGCTACACCGCGAGCTACGGCGCCGAGAAGCAGCAGGAGTCCACGAGCTTCAGCCTCGCGCTGGGCCTCGCGACGGAGCGGCTGAAGATCATCGCCGCCGTCCACCCGGGCCTCTGGCAGCCCGCCGTCCTGGCCAAGCTCGTCGCCACCGCCGACAACATCACGGGCGGCCGCTTCGCCGTCAACGTCGTGTCGGGCTGGTTCAAGGGCGAGTTCACCGCGATCGGCGAGCCGTGGCTCGAGCACGACGAGCGCTACCGCCGCTCCGCCGAGTTCATCCAGGCGCTGCGCGAGATCTGGACGAAGGACGAGGCCAACCTCGCCGGCGACTTCTACCGCCTGCGGGACTACAACCAGCAGCCCAAGCCGCACGCCGTCGAGGGCCGCCCGCACCCCGAGATCTTCCAGGGCGGCAACTCGAGCGCCGCGCGCGAGAACGGCGGCCGCCACGCCGACTGGTACTTCAGCAACGGCAAGGACTTCGACGGCGTCTCGGAGCAGGTCGGCGACCTGCGCCGGATCGCCGCGGACGCCGGTCGCACGGACGGCCCGCGGTTCGGCCTGAACGGCTTCGTCATCGTCCGCGACACGGAGAAGGAGGCCAAGGACACGCTCCGCGAGATCGTCGAGAAGGCCGACCGCCCGGCCGTCGAGGGCTTCGGCGGCGCGGTCAAGCAGGCCGGCGCGTCGACGGGGGACGGCAAGGGCATGTGGGCGGACTCGGGGTTCGAGGACCTCGTCCAGTACAACGACGGCTTCAAGACCCGGCTCATCGGCACCGCGGAGCAGGTCGCGGAGCGCATCGTGGCCTACAAGGGGCTCGGCGTGGACCTCAACCTCTGCGCCTTCCTGCACTTCCAGGAGGAGGTCGAGGCCTTCGGCAAGGACGTCCTCCCGATCGTGCGCGAGCTCGAGGTCGACGCCGGCCTGGACCCCGCCGCGGTGCCCGACCCGCTCGAGGGGCTGACGGTCCCGACCACCGCCTGAGCCCCGTCCCCCTGCCCCGGGGGGCGGTCGGCCCCGGCGTGCCGCGACCGGCCCGCGCGCCGCCGTCGGGCGGCGCGCCCCCGAACCGCCGCCGGCCCGGCCGGGCCGGCGTGCCCGACCCGACAGACTGGACCCCATGAGCGCCACCGAGGCCCCCACCGTCCCCGTCCTGCGCTCCGACGACGAGGCGGTCGCCGCGGCCGCCGTCCTGGCGGACGAGCTGCGCCCCGGCGCGATCGACCGCGACCGCGCGGGCGGCGTCCCGCGGGAGGCGCTCGCCGCGCTGGACCGCAGCGGCCTGATCGGCATCACCGTGCCGCGGGAGCACGGGGGTGCCGAGGTCTCGCACGTGGCGCTCGCCGAGGTGGTCCGCCTGATCGCGGCCGCGGACCCCGCCATCGCGCAGGGGCCCCAGGGCCACTTCCTCTTCGTCGACGTCCTCCGGCAGCTCGGGACCCGGGAGCAGCAGGCCCGGGTGTTCGCCGACGTGCTCGCCGGCCGCCGCCTGGGCAACGCGCTGGCCGAGCGCGGCACGCCGCACGCGATGGCGCTCGGGACGACCCTGTCGCCGGCCGGGGGTGCGAGCGGCGCCGGCGCCGCGGCGGACGGGGACGACCATCCGACGGTCGCCGCCGGCGGGGCGTCCGCGGTCGACGGCCCGCTCGTCCTGAACGGCACGAAGTACTACTGCACGGGGGCCGCGACCTCGCACCGGATCGCGGTGTCGGCGGTCGACGCGGAGGGCGACGTCGTCGTGGCGTTCGTCCTGCGCGACGGCGCGGGCGTGACGGTGGAGGAGGACTGGAACGCCATGGGCCAGCGGGCGACCGCCAGCGGCACGACCACCCTGCGGGACGCCCCGATCGAGGACGGCCTGCTGCTCCCCTACGGCGCGGCGTACACCGGCCCGCAGCTCCTGGGCGCCCGCGCCCAGCTCGTGCACGCGGCGATCGAGGTCGGCATCGCCGGCGGGGCGTTCGCCGACGCGGTGACGTTCGTGCGCGAGAGGAGCCGGCCGTACTTCGAGGCCGCCGGCGCCGGCTACGACCGCGCGAGCGACGACCCCCACGTCCTGCACCGCACGGGCGAGCTGTCCGCGCGGCTGCACGCCGCGGAGGGCCTGCTCGAGCGGGCCGGCCGCGTCCTCGACCGGCTGCCGCACGTGCCGGCCACGCGCGAGGAGGCCGCGGAGGGCTCGCTGGCCGTCGCCGAGGCCAAGGCGTTCGGGTCCGAGGCCGCCGTCGCGATCGCCAGCGAGCTCTTCGCCCTCACCGGCGCGAGCGCCACGGACGACAAGCACGACCTGCACCGCCACTGGCGCAACGCGCGCACCCACTCCGTGCACGACCCGATCCGCTGGAAGTACCACCACGTCGGCGCGGGCGTCCTGAACGACGCCGTGCCGCCGAACCCCGGACAGATCTGACCCGGCGCCCGGCTGGCGGCGGGCGGCCGGACCCGCGCCGCCCCGTGCGCCGGGCGGCTCGGTCGACCGCCCGTCGTCCGTGAGAGGTCCGTGAGGAGGACGGCGTCGTGCGGCCGGACCGGGGGTACGGTGCCGGGACGATGCCCCCGCGCCCGTCCCTGTCCCGCCCCGTCCTCGCCACCGGCACCGCCGCGCTCCTCGCCCTCGCCGCCACCGGCTGCGGATCGGACGACGGGTCGTCGACCACCACGTCCGC
>WLOB01000135.1 GCA_009699505.1 Actinomycetota bacterium
ATGGGCCTGATCAAGGAGGGCGACGACTACATCGTCCTCACCGACATCGCCGGCGTCGAGGACCACCTCGGCGACATGGACTTCAAGGTCGCCGGCACGGAGGAGGGCATCACCGCCCTCCAGATGGACATCAAGATCACGGGCGTCACGTTCGAGATCCTGCGCGACGCCCTGGCCCAGGCCAAGGACGCGCGCCTCGAGATCCTCGGCAAGATGAAGGCCGTCATCGACGGTCCGAACGCCGAGCTGTCGCTCTACGCGCCGCGCATCCTCTCGACGAAGATCGACACCGAGAAGATCGGCATGATCATCGGCAAGGGCGGCGAGACGATCCGTGGGCTCCAGGAGGAGTTCGAGGCCCAGATCGACATCTCGGACGACGGCACGATCAACGTGTACTCGTCCTCGGGCGCCAAGGGCGACGCCCTGATCGAGCGCATCAACGCGATGACCCGCGACGTGGCGCTCGGCGACGAGTTCGACGGCAAGGTCGTCAAGACGACGACGTTCGGCGCGTTCGTCGAGCTCATCAAGGGCACGGACGGCCTCCTGCACATCTCGAACGTGTCGCCGGGCAAGCGCGTCGACACGGTCGAGGAGGTCCTCTCCCAGGGCGACGTCATCAAGGTGCGCGTCGCCGAGCTCGACCGCGAGCGCGGCCGCGTCGGCCTGCGCCTGGCGGACGATCCGGAGATCGCCGGCAAGACCGCCGAGGAGCTGAAGGACCTGAAGAAGTCCGGCGGCCCGCGCGGTGGCGGTGGCGGCGGCGACCGCCCGCCGCGTCGTGACGGCGAGGGCGGCGGCCGTCCGCCCCGCCGGGACCGCGACGGCGAGAGCGGCGGCGGCGGCGAGGGCGGCGACCGCCCGCCGCGCCGTCGTCGCGAGCGCTCCGGCGGCCGGGACTAGTCCCATCGCCTCCGCGCCGCACCACACCACGTCGGACGAGCAGCGCATCACGCGCCTGCCGTCCGGCGTGACGGTCGTCTCCGAGTCCATCGGCTCGGCGCTGTCCGTCGCCGTCGGCGTCTGGGTCGGCACGGGGGCCCGCCACGAGCGGGACGAGGAGGCCGGCCGCGCGCACCTGCTGGAGCACATGCTCTTCCGGGGCACGCGGTCGTACACCTCGGCCGAGGTCGACCAGCGCTTCGACGCGCTGGGCGGCGACCTCAACGCGGCCACGAGCCGCGACGAGACCGCGGTGGTCGCGCGCGTCCTGGCCGACGAGCTGCCGGGCGCGTTCCCGATGCTCGGCGAGATGGTCGCCGCACCGCTGCTGCAGGACGCCGACCTCGCGCTCGAGCGCAAGATCGTGCTCGAGGAGATCTCGATGATCGACGACGACCCGGAGGAGCTCGTCTTCGAGCTGCTGCCGACGGCCGTCTTCGGTCCGCACGCCCTCGGGCGTCCCGTCATCGGCACCCCCGAGGTCGTCTCGGGCACGGACGGCGACACCCTCCGCGACTTCTACGCGGGCCGCTACCGGCCCGGCCGCATCGTCGTGGCCGCCGCCGGCGCCGTGGACCACGACCGGCTCTGCGAGCTCGCCACGGCGACCGCGGTGCCGGCCGACCCGGGCGCCGGGCGCCCCGAGGACACGAATGACCCCGGCTCCGCGCCGGCGACCGCGCCGCGGGTGATCTTCCGGCGGCGCGACACGGAGCAGGTCCAGATCGCGATCGCCGGCCGCGGGCCGGGGATGGGCGACGACCGCCGCTACGCGCTGCGGGTGCTCGACACGATCCTGGGCGGCACCCCGAGCTCGCGCCTGTTCCGCGCCGTCCGCGAGGACCGTGGCCTGGCGTACGCGGTGGCGTCGTTCGACGACCAGCACCGCGGCGGCGGCATGGCCGGCGTCTACCTCGGCACCCGGGCGGAGAACCTCGCCGAGGCGCTGCGGATCGTCGCGGACGAGCTGGCCCGCATCTCGAGCGAGCCGGTGGACGACGACGAGCTGACCCGCGCGAAGCAGAACGCCCGGGCCCGCCTGCTCCTGGGCCTCGAGTCCACGCAGGCGCGGATGCACGTGCTGGGGCGCTCCGTGCTGCACGACCTCGAGCTGCGCTCGCCGCACGAGGTCGCCGAGCGCATCGACGCGGTCACCGCCGAGGACGTCCGCGCGCTCGCGGCCGACCTCTACGCCCCGGCCGGCCTGTCCGCCGCGGGCGTCGGGCCGGACGAGGACGCCTTCCGCGCGGCCCTCGAGCCGGTCGCCGGGCACCTGCCGGGCGCCTGAGGCGCTCCGGGGGCGCGGCGGCGACCGTCGTGGACCCGGCGTCGGGAGGTGCGCGGCGCCTCCCGAGGCGCCGGGCCACCGGCGTCGCGGCCCGCCCGGGGTCGCCGTCCCCGGTGCCCGTGCGCGACGGCCCTGGGACGTGGGGCGCAGGACGACGTCCGCGGTGCCCCGGACTCAGCGCCCGGTGCCGGGAGCCAGCCGGTAGACCGCGATCTGGTCGGTCCGCGTCGCGTGCCCCGTGGGCGGTCCGCCGACGCGCTGGTCGATCTGGGTGATCGCCAGCGGGAGGCTGCCGACGGTCTCGGGACGCACGTCCGTCGCGTTCGAGGCGATGCCGAACGGCGGCACGTTCGCGGTGACGAGGTAGACCGGGCGGCGGCGGGCGACGGTGCCGAGCCACCGCGAGAAGCGGGGGTCGTCCAGCGTGGCGACGCGCTGGGTCCCCTCGTCGCGCGCGGCCCGCAGCATCACGACGTCGCGCCCCTGGCGCACGGCCAGCGACGAGCCCAGGACGCCCCAGGCGGCGTACCCGGGGCCCATGAGCACGAGCGGGTCCTCGCCCGTGATCAGGCCGTCGATGCGATCGACCTGGGCGGGCACGCCGTCGAACTCCGTGACGGTCAGCGCCTGACGGGCGTCCGACAGGGAACCCGCGAGGGCCAGGACCGCGAGGGACGGCGCGAGGACCGCGACGCCGACGCCGACCCGTCCGCGACCACGCGCGCCCCACGCCAGCGCGACAGCCACGCCGGCGAGCGCGGCGAGGACGGGCAGCGCGACCGGCAGGTACCGGCGGGCCGTCCAGTACTGGTCGGGCACGAGGACCTGCGGGTCCCGGGCGACGAGGCCGAGCGCGACGACGGCGAGGGCCAGGAGCGGCAGGAGCGGCAGGAGGCGCCGCCGGTCGCGCGCGGGGGAGAGCAGCAGCCCCGCGAGCCCGGCGCCCGCGAGCAGCACGCCCGGGCGCGTGGCGTACTCCCGGAAGATCTCGAGCCCGAGCGCCGGCGGCCGCACGGCGAGGACGACCGCCCCGAGCACGACGACGGCGGCCGCGACGCGCCGCGGCCGCTCCCTCTCGGCGGCCGCGCCGAGCCGGCCGCTCGCGCGCCGCAGCACCTCGCGGGGCAGCGCGAGCACCACCGCGGAGCTGCCGCAGGACAGCGCGGCGAGCGCGAGGACGACGACGGTGGGGGAGACCCCGCCGAGGACGTAGCCGATCGTCTCCAGCGTGTAGCCCCGCGAGGCCGTCAGCGCTCGCAGCGCCGCGACGACCACGAGCGGCACGAGGCCGGCGACGAAGGCGCGCGCCGCACCACGCCCGCCGTCGGCGCCGTGCAGGAGCAGCGCGACGAGCGGGGCCACGACGAGCAGGGGCCACGCGTCCGGACGGACGAGCGGCGCGGCGCCCAGCGCGACGCCGGCCAGCACGGCGGCTCGCGGACCCCCGCCCCGCAGCGCTCCCGCCGCGGCGAGGCCCGCCGTGAGGAGGACGACGCCCGAGGGCACCTCGGTCATCGGGTAGCGCGAGAAGTAGATCAGCGCCGCGTTGCCCAGGAGGAGCGCACCGCCGGCCAGGGTCGCCACCGTGCGCAGGCCGGGGCGGACGAGCAGCGCGGCCACGCCGGCGGCCAGGAGCACGAGGACGGCCCCCAGGAAGGTGACGACCCACTGGCCGCCGCCGCCCGTGACCGTGGCACCGCCGGCCATCGCCGCGGGGGTCAGGTGGTAGCCGTGGGGCACGACGCTCGTGGTGCCGCCGTCGTCCGTGTCGCGGACGAAGAACCCCGGGAGCGGCTTCTCCTCGTCGATGCCCAGGGTCGGCTCCTGCTCGCGCAGGCCGTCGCGGACGTCGCGGTCCAGGGGCAGGACGAGACCGCCGTCGGACCGCAGGTGCTGCGAGGTCATGACGTAGAAGCCGGCGTCGCGGCCGCCGACGTCGAACGCGTAGGCCGGGACGGTCGCGGCACCCGCGCCCGCCAGGGCGAGCAGGACGACCGGGACCACCCCGACGGTCCGGGTGCGTCCCGGGCCGGCCGCCGCGCACAGGACGAGGAGCACGCCGACCGCGGCGACGCCGAGGGGGCCGAACCACCCCGCGTCGGCCAGGCCGAGCAGCGGCACGACCGCGACGAGCACGCCGGCGCCGACCGCGACGCCGGCGCGCGCCGCCCACGGCAGCCGGCCCGTGGCCGGGCCGACGAGCCCGTGGCCCGCGAGGCCCAGCAGGACCGCGACGGCGGCCGCCCCGACCGGCCCGACCGGCCCGAGGGCCGCGAGCACGGCGACGACGAGCGCGACGGGCGCCGCGACCCTCGTGGGCCACGACGCGCCGGCGACGCGCCGGAGGATCGGGATGGTGCGGGGCCCGGAGATGGCGGAAGTCAATCAGGACGAGCCCGCCGGACGTCCCGTGCGACGATGCGCCGATGAGCAGCGAGATCCGCGTCGCGGTGGCCGGCGCCGCCGGCCGCATGGGCAGCACGGTCTGCGACGCGGTGGAGGCCGCCGACGGCCTCGTCCTGACCGGCCGCGCCGACCCGGGCCTCGACACGACGCTCGCCGACGTGCTCCCGGACGCGGACGTCGTCGTCGACTTCACGCAGCCCGACCAGGTCGTGCAGAACGCGCTGGACTGCCTCGAGGCCGGCGTCCACGTCGTCATCGGCACGTCGGGGTGGGACCTGGCGGCACTCGAGGGCCGGACGGGCGCCAACGTGTTCTTCGGCCCGAACTTCGCCATCGGCGCGGTCCTGATGATGCGCTTCGCCACGGAGGCCGCCCGGCACATGGAGAAGGCCGAGATCGTCGAGCTGCACCACGACAAGAAGCTCGACGCGCCGTCGGGCACCGCGGCCCACACCGCCCGCCAGATGGAGGCCGCCACCGGCGTGGCCCCGCCGATCCACTCCGTCCGGCTCCCCGGGCTCGTCGCGCACCAGGAGGTCATCCTGGGCGGGCTCGGCGAGACCCTGACGATCCGCCACGACTCCCTCGACCGGTCGTCGTTCATGCCCGGCGTCGTCCTGGCCGTCCGCCGGGTCGCCGGACTGCCGAGCTCGCCGACGGTCGGCCTCGACCGGCTGCTCTTCGAGGACTGACCGCGTGGAGCTGCGCGACGCCACCCCGGAGGACGCGGACACGATCGCCGGGGTGCTCCTCGCCGTCGCCCACCACGCGTACGCCGAGCTCGAGCCGCGACGCGTGGCGATGATGGAGCTCGACGACCTGCGCACGGAGTGGGCCGGGCGGCTGCGGCCCGACCGCGACCGCTCGAGCGGCGACACGTTCGGCGTCGTCGCCACGGAGGGCGACCGGCTCGTGGGCGTGGCGTGGTGGCTCGTGCCGCGCGGGCCGCACGACGTCGAGGTCGCCGACGGCGTCCTGACCCACCTCGTCGTGCACCCCATCGCGCAGAACTGCGGCGTCGGTACCGCCCTCCTGGCCCACGCCGAGGACGCGCTGCGCGCCCGTCGGGGCGAGCGCGACGCGCAGACCGCCCGGACCCGCCTGCACGAGGGCAACTGGTGGGCCGCCCGGTTCCTGGAGCACCGTGGCTGGGAGCGCGAGCCCGACGCCGCCCCGGGGGCCGGCAGCACCCACGCCTGGAGCCGCGAGCTGTGAGCGCCGACGGGCTGCGCTTCGCCGGCGTCGTCGCCCTGCCCGGCGTGCTGGGACTGGTCCAGGACGCCTACCGCGGGGAGCCCAGCCGCGCGGGCTGGACGACCGAGGCGGACCTGCTCGACGGCGGCCGCACGACCCCGGAGCTCGTCCGCGCCCTCCTCGTGAGCGTGCGCGACGCCGTGCTCGTGCTCGGTCCGCAGGATCGCCCGACCGCGTGCTGCGCCGTCGGGGTCGCGGACGGCGTCGCGTCGCTGGGGATGTTCGCCGTCCGGCCCGAGGAGCAGGGGCGCGGCACGGGCGCCGCCGTCCTCGCCGGGGCCGAGCGCTACGTCCGCGAGCGCTGGGACCCCGGCGCGCTCCACCTGTCGGTGATCCGCCAGCGCACGGAGCTCGTCGACTGGTACGGGCGCCGCGGCTACGCGCCCACGGGCGGGACGCAGCCGTTCCCGTACGGCGACGAGCGCTACGGCCGTCCGCTGCGCGACGACCTCGAGCTCGTGGTCCTGCGGCGGGCGCTGCGCTGAGCCACGGGGCGCCGACGAGCGGCGCCCTCCGTCGGGGCGACGCCGAACGTGTTCCGCGGGCGGGTGAGGACGCACTGCAGCCGGGTGGGGACGGACCGCCGCCGGCAGAGAACGGACCGCCGGCGGGTGAGGACGGACCGCGGACGCCGGGACCGCTCAGGCCGTGGCGTCGCCGAGCGCGTCGCGGATCCGGGCCGGCAGCGCGGTGTAGCGCGTCGCGCCGTCGACCCGGCCGAGCGCCTGACGGACCGCGGCGCGGTCGCCGACCATCACGCACGCCTTCTCGGCACGCGTGACCGCGGTGTAGAGCAGGTTGCGGGTCAGCATGTGGCGGTGCTCGGTGAGCACGGGCACCACCGCGACGGGGATGCTCGAGCCCTGGGCCTTGTGGACCGTGCAGGCGTAGGCGAGCTCCCACGTGTCGAGGCGCACCACGGGCAGCCGGATCGTCCGGCCGTCGTCCATCTGCAGGAGCGCGTCGTCGCCGTCGACCCGCACGAGCATGCCCAGCTCGCCGTTCATGACCTCGGACTCGTGGTCGTTGCGGGTCTGCATGACGCGGTCGCCCTCGCGCAGCGCGCTGCCCTTCGCCTGCCGGCCGCCCGGGTTGAGGATCTCGCGCATCCGCGCGTTCAGCGCCTCGACGCCGCAGGCCCCGCGCCGCTGCGGTGCGAGCACCTGCACGCCGCCGACCGCCGACACCGCGTAGTGGGTCGGCAGCCGGGCGGTGGCCAGCGAGACGATCTCGTCCGCGGCCGTCAGCGCGTCGGCGCGGTCGATGAAGAAGAAGTCGCGGACGTCGTCGGGCCCGGGCTGGGTGATCGGCGGCTGCCCGTGGTTCATCGCGTGGGCGGAGCGCACGATGAGCGACCGCTCGGCCTGGCGGAAGATGCGGGTCAGCCGCACGGCCGGGACGACCTCGGACTCCAGGAGGTCCTGCAGCACCCTGCCGGGACCGACGGGCGCGAGCTGGTCGACGTCGCCCACGAGCAGCACGTGGGTCTTCGGCCCGACCGCCCGCAGCAGCGCGACGGCGAGGTCCAACGGCAGCATGGACGCCTCGTCGACGACGAGCATGCCGCCGTCCGGGATCGGGTCGTCCTCGTCGTGCTGGAAGCCGTCGCCCGGGACGAAGCCGAGCAGCCGGTGGATCGTGGTGGCCTGCGCGCCCGTCGCGTCCGAGAGCCGGCGGGCGGCCTTGCCCGTCGGGGCGCAGAGCAGCACGGAGCGGCCCGCGTCCTTCAGCACGCGCACGAGGGCGCGCATCGTCTGCGTCTTGCCCGTGCCGGGGCCGCCCGTGAGGATCGACAGGCGGTGCGCGCAGGCCAGGCGGACGGCCTCCCACTGCTCCGGCGACGGCAGCGGGTCGGCCGAGGCGCGGCGCTGCGCCTCGGCGACGGGGCCACCGGGGGCCACGGGCACGGAGCCCGTCCCGAGGCGCTCCGCCGGGGCGGGCTCCGTCGGCGGGTCGTCGTCGACCTCGACGTCGAGGGTCGGGACGTCGGTGGTCATCCGCGCGACGATCTCCGCGAGGAGCGCCTCGGCCTCGTCGAGCTCGAGCGTCGCCACGCGGCCGTCGCGGTCGACGACGGCGTGGTCGGCGATCAGGCCCTGGAGCGCGGCGGCGACGCCCGGCACGAGCGCGTCGACCGCCGACCAGGGCACGTCGCGGCCGGCCAGGAGCCGGGTGGTGCGCGAGACCGCCTCGTCGTGGGGGAGGTGGCAGTGGCCGTCGTCCTCCGCCCGCGCGAGCGCGTGGACGATCGCGGCCCGCCGACGCTCCTCGCTGCCGGGGTCCTCGCCCAGCGCGATCGCGATGGCGTCCGCCGTCGGGAAGCCGATGCCCGAGCGCGAGGTCAGGCGGTAGGGGTCCGACCGCAGCAGCCCGACGTCCGGCTCGTCGCCGAGGGCGCGGATGACCCGGCCGATCGTCGCGGCGTCGAGGCCGTGGCGCTCGAGCAGGAGCCGCACGGCGCGCGGCCCGGCCTCGGCCCGCCACGCCTCGACGGCCTCGGCGAGCTTCTCGCCCGAGAGGCCCTTGACCCGGCGGAGCACGTCGCGGGGGTTCTCCTCCAGCCGCGGCAGGAGCTCGTCACCGAAGCGCTCGATGAGCGCCTCCGCCGCGCGCGGGCCGACGCCCGGGACGCGCTGGAGGACGCGGGAGACGGCCTCGTCGTCGCCGGGCTCGACGCTCAGGAGCGCGCGGACCTGGAAGCGCTCGCCGTGCTTGGGGTGCTGGGTGCGGCGGCCCGTGGCGCGCACGACGTCGCCCTCGTCGAGGTGCCCGACCGGCCCGACGACGACCTCGTGCCCGCCGGGGACGGCGTCCTCGCCGGAGGGGACGGCGTCGAGCACGGCGAACTGCCCGTCGTCGCTGCGGTAGCGGACGTTCACGACCTCGAGCTCGAGCGTCAGCTCGTCCGGACCTCCTGGCACGCACCGACGGTACCGGGCGGCCCGGTCCGGACCGCGGGCCGCGCGGGACGGCACGGGTCCGTGACGCGTCCGGCACGATCCGGCGGCGCCCGCCCCGGCCCACCGCCCCCGGACCGGCCGTCGGCGCGCCGCGCCGCAGCGAAAGCCCCGCTCTGGGAGGATTCGGGGCGTGTCCGCCCTCGGGACGATCATCACGGCCGTCGTGACGCCCTTCACCGACGACTTCGCCGTCGACGAGGACGCGTTCGTCTCGCTGCTCCACCACCTGGCCGACAACGGCTCGGACGGCTTCGTCGTCGCGGGCACCACCGGCGAGGGGTCGACCCTGTCGGTCGAGGAGCACCTCGACCTCGTCGAGCTCGCGATCCGCGAGAAGCCCGCGGGCACCACGATCATCGCCAACGCGGGCGGCAACGACACCCGCGAGTCCGTCCACCTGACGGAACGCGCGACGGAGCTGGGCGCCGACGGCACCCTGAACGTCGTCGGGTACTACAACCGCCCGAACCGCCGCGGCATCGTGCAGCACTACCGGACGGTCGCCGCGGCGACCGACAAGCCGATCGTGCTCTACAACATCCCGTCGCGCTCGACGCTCGACCTCGACAACGACCTTCTCGCCGAGCTCGCCCAGATCGAGCACGTCGACGCCGTCAAGCAGGCCAACAACGCCAACGTCGCCCTCGTCGACGGGCTCGAGCTCTACGCCGGCAACGACGACCTGCTCGCCCGCGTGCTGGACCTCGGCGGCGCCGGTGGCATCTGCGTCGTCTCGCACCTCGTCGGCCCGCTCCTGCACGAGATGGTCGCCGCCTCGCCCGAGCGCCGCGCCGAGATCGACGCGCAGCTCGCGCCGCTGAACCGGGTCATGGGGGTCACGACGAACCCCATCCCGATCAAGGCCGCCCTCGAGCTCGCCGGTCGTCCGGTCGGCGGCCTGCGCCTGCCGATGGTCGAGGCCGACGAGCACGAGCGCGCGCAGATCCGCGCGGTGCTGGCCGACCTCGGCCTGCTGCCCTCGTAGGACTCCCATCCGCCGCCGACCGCAGCTCACCCCGCGCCGGACCCGGCGCCCGCGCCCCGCCGGGCGCCCGCTCCCCGGGCGTCCGTGCGACGCCCGCCCCGTCGTCCCCGCCGCGACCGCCCCGCCGGCCGCGCACGCCCGGGTCGCCGCACCCGCTCCGCGCCGCTTATCCGAGGACCC
>WLOB01000136.1 GCA_009699505.1 Actinomycetota bacterium
ACGGCGCTCGACGCGTGGACGCGCATCGTCGCCGCGGAGATGCTCGGGGCGAAGGTCACGTTCACGACGATCCACATGCCGCTCGTGCGCACGCCGATGATCGCGCCGACGAAGCTCTACGACCGGGTCCCGACGATCACCCCGGTCGAGGCCGCCGACCTCGTCGCGAAGGCGATGGTCGACCGGCCGAAGCAGATCAACACCCTGCTGGGGACCGCCGGCGAGGTCCTCTACGCCGTCGCCCCGCGGGTCTCCGACGTCATCCTGAACATGGGCTACCGCGTGTTCCCCGACTCCGCGGCCGCCCGTGGCGCCGAGAACCCGGACGAGCGCACGGGCGTCGAGATGCGCGTGCTGGCCGCCCTCACCCGCGGGATGCACTGGTAGGACGCAGGGTCGCCCGGCCGCGTCGGCGGTCGGGTGCACGTCCTGCGTCGCTCAGGCGGCCGGGTGCAGGGCCGGTCGGTCGCGCGGTCGGCCGGCCCGAGCCGGTGGGTCGCGGGTCGGTGGGCCACTGCCCGCGGGTCGTCGGCCGGCCGGCCGTCGGCCGCCTCGGCCCCGGCCCGGCCCTCAGGTGCGCAGGGCGCGCAGCAGCGCGCCCGTGAACGCGGCCATCCGCTCGGGCGGGTAGGCCTCGGGGTCGGCGATCATGAGCCGCGCCGCGTCCTCGCCGAGGGTGACGACGGCGCGCGCGGCGAGCTCGTCCTCCACGCCCTCCAGACCGCCCCGCTCGACGGTGATCCAGCGGATCACGGGCTGCACGATCTCGCGGATGGCCCCGCGCGAGGCCTCGGTCCGCTCGCGCAGGATCGACGGCGCCCCGTCCGACGGGAGCAGCGCCAGGCGCCACGTCCGCGGGTCCGCGACGACCATTTCCCCGAAGGTCCGGGCCGCGGCGACGATGAGCGCGTCGATGTCGGCGCGCTCCGGCCGCTCGCCGGCGCCGGCCAGCACGGCCTGGACCTGCTCGATCGCGCGGCGCTGCGTCCGGTCGACGAGCGCCTCGAGGAGGCCCTGCAGGTTGCCGAACTGCGCGTAGACGACGGTCCGGGCGATCCTGGCCTCGCGGGCGACGCGGTCGATGGAGACGGCCGCGTAGCCCTCGGCCAGGACGAGGTCCGCGAGCACGTCGAGCAGCTGCTCGCGTCGGGCCTCGGGGGCCATGCGTCGGGTCGTGCTCGCCATCGGCCCCCAGCCTGCCAGATGCGGGCGCGGCGCGGCCGGGGCCGCGGCGGCCCCGGGGACCGGCGGACCACCGCTCAGGCGACGACCTCGGCCCGGCGGTCGGGCTCGCCGCGGTAGCGCGCGGGCTCGCCCGCCACGCCGCACCAACGCCAGACCCGGGCGCTCATGCGGTTCATCAGCCCGGCCTCGGCCGCGAGGGTCCGCATCTCGCCGAAGTACGACGCCATGATGCGCCGGGACGCGGGGCTGTCCCAGAACGCCTCCGCGAAGACCTCGGGCGGGATCCCCAGGCGCCGGGCGAGCGCGCGCGGCGGGGTCATGATCTCCTCGGCGGCGGTCCGCATCACGACGGGGAACAGCAGCGACAGCGCGAGGCGCTGGCCGCGCGGCAGACGGGGCGCGCGGAGCTTCACGAACTCGTCGGCGAAGGAGATGTGGCGGGCCTCCTCCGCGATGTGGATCTCCATCGTGCGCAGCACGGCGGGCGGCAGGTGACCGCCCTCGCGCAGGAGGGCCTTCTGGTAATGGTCGATGGGCTCCTCGCCGGCGAGGATCGCCACCATCAGGAGCACCGGACGGGTCGCCAGGACGCCCGCGAGCCACGGCGACACCCGGCGCAGCCGCTTGCGCATGCCGGGGACCTCGACGTCGGTGCGGTGCACGAGCTCCATGAACATCTGGATGTGGTTGCACTCCTCCGTCATCTCGTGCATGCAGTACCGGAACTCCGGCGAGCCGTGCGGGAGCGCGAAGGCGTACTGCATGAGGCCGCGGATCAGCATGCTCTCGAAGGCGGCGCCGACCTTCATCGTGTTCATCATGCGCGCCCGGCCGATCTCGACCTGGCGCTCGAGCGGCTGGGCGCGGTACCAGGCGGTCGCCCCGAGCGGGTCGACGGTCGGCGAGAGCACCCACCGCGCGTCGTGCGGGTCGATCGCGAGCTCGGGCGCGTCCCACGCGATGTCCTCGTAGGGGTCGAAGTGCACGTGCACCGACCCCTCGGACAGGGTGGCGAGCATGGCCTCGTAGGCCTGGCGCTCGGGGGTGATCGTCGACGGGGGCATGCGGATCTCCGGTGCGCGGACCGCAGGCCTGATCGCCCGCGGATGTACAGCACTGCACATAGCGTAGCCCAGATGTGCAGCGCTGTACATAGCCAGAGTCCGCGGCCCCGGAGAACGACGAAGGGCCGCCGGGAAGCGGCCCTTCGACACGGACGCCCACCGAGACACCGGCGGTCGCCCGAGAGTGGGTGAAGACCGAGCAGGTCGGGGCGGGCGGTGCGAGAGCTGTGCGCCCAGCACTGCCGAGTGCCGCCCGGCCCGAGATGCGACGCGTCAGCGCCCGCTCTCGGGCGACCGCCTAGGCGCGGACGCGGGAGGCGAGGCCGTCCGTCAGCAGCTGCACGGAGGCGGTGAAGAGGTCGGACGCCTCGCGGTCGCCGATCTCCTCGCGGCCGCCGCGGACGAGCGGCGCGTCGTCGGCGCCGCCGGCGGAGACCTGCTCGAGCGACTGGAGCGTCTCGGACCACTCGGCGTCGAGGCGGGCGGCGCCGCGCAGCAGCCAGATCAGCGACGGGACGAAGCCGACGCGCTCGTCCTCGGAGATGCCGGCCTCGGCGAGCGGACGGCCGAGGGCCTCGAGCCACTGGACGATGCCGGGACGGCTCAGCGCGCGGCCGTGGAGGTGGTCGGCCAGACCGGGGACGGAGAGGAAGACGTCGTAGCTGCGCTGGGCGAGCTCGGCCACCTGCTCCTGCCAGGTGTCCTCGGACGAGTGGTGGTCCATGCCGCCCAGGGCGGCCTCGAGGACGTCGTCCACGAGCGTGTCCTTGCCGGCGACGTGCCGGTAGGCGGCCATCGTCGAGACGCCGAGCTCCTCGGCGAGGCGCCGCATCGAGAGGGAGTCCAGTCCGTCGCGACGGGCGATCGTGATCGCTGCGTCGACAACGAGCGCGCGGCTCAGGCGCTCGGCCTGGGGCGCACGCGGCGAAGGGGTGGTTGCTTGCGAAACCTGATCGTCGTGCACCAGATGGAGAGTAGCGATTCACGGTCGATCGTTCGCCGTACGCACGGGCGTCACAGACGTTCGTACGACGTCGACACGGCGTTCACCCGATGCCTGCTGGGGTTTCGGACAGCGTGATGGACCATCCGTTCCATTCCCGACCGTGCGCGAACGGCACGGTCGGGCGTGATCGACCGTGATCGGTCGGCTACTCCTGGTCCGCCTCGCGGGCGCGGGCGGCGTGCAGCTCCATGAGCCCGCGCTGCAGCCCGCGCGGGTTCTCCGGGTCCTGGGGCCGCACGCGCTCCCAGGTGTCGTCGGGGCGCAGCTCCCACGAGCCGTCCTCGTCCCAGAACGCCCGGTCGAGGGCGTCGAGGAGCTCGTCGCGCGCCGACGGGTCGTCGACGGGGATCACGAGCTCGACGCGGTTGTCGAGGTTGCGCTCCATGATGTCGGCGGAGCCCATGAGCGCGATGCGCTCCTCGCCGCGCTGGAAGGCGTAGATGCGGGAGTGCTCGAGGAAGCGGCCGAGCACGGAGCGCACCCGGATCGTCTCGGAGAGGCCCGGCACGCCGACGCGGAGGCAGCAGATGCCGCGCACGTTGATGTCGATCGGGACGCCGGCCTGCGACGCGCGGTAGAGGGCGTGGATCGACGCGCGGTCCACGAGCGCGTTCATCTTCAGCGTGATCCGCGTCTCCTCGCCCGCGAGGTGCGCCTGCACCGTCTTGTCGATCTGCTCGAGCAGGCCGTCGCGGAGGCCGTTGGGGGCCACGAGCGCCTTGCGGAACCGCCCGGGCTTCGCGAACCCGGTCAGCTGGTTGAAGAGGTCGGCGACGTCCTGGCCCAGGACCTGGTCGCGGGTGAAGATGCCGAAGTCCGTGTAGAGGTTCGCCGTCTTCGCGTGGTAGTTGCCCGTGCCGATGTGCAGGTAGTGGCGCACCTTCTCGCCCTCGCGGCGGACGACGAGGATGACCTTGGCGTGGGTCTTCAGCGCCGGGTGGCCGTAGACGACGTGGACGCCGGTGTCCTCGAGGACGCGGGCCCACTTGATGTTCGCCTGCTCGTCGAAGCGGGCCTTGAGCTCCACGAGGGCGACGGTCTGCTTGCCCTTCTCGGACGCCCGGACGAGCGCCGGCAGCAGCGTCGAGTCCGCGTTCGTGCGGTAGACGGTCATCTTGATCGCGAGGACGTCGCGATCGGCCGCGGCCTGGTCGAGGAAGCGCTCGACCGAGGTGTGGAAGCTGTCGTACGGGTGGTGGACGAGCACCGGGCCGCGACGCATCGCCGCGAAGACGTCGGTCTGCTGGTCGTCGCCCTCGCGCAGGCGGGGGTGCGTGACGGCGCGCCACGGGTCGTCCAGGAGCTCGTTGTGGCCGGGCACCTTGACGAGCTGCCAGAGCGCCGTCAGGTCCAGGAGGCCGGGCAGGTCGTAGACCTGGCGCTCCTCCACGCCGAGCTGCTCGACGATCTCCGTCCGCAGCGCCTCGGAGACCTTCGCGTCGAGCTCGACGCGGACGATCTCGCCGAAGCGGCGGTTGCGCAGCTCGGCCTCGAGGGCGCGCTTGACGTCGTCGGCGTCGTCCGAGATCTCGAAGTCCGCGTCGCGGGTGACGCGGAACATGCCGCGGTCGAGGATCTCCATGCCCGGGAACAGCGCGTCGAGGTGGGCCTCGACGATCTCCTCGAGCGGCACGAAGACGCGCTCGCGGCCGGCGATGGGCGCGCCGGGCTCCGCGGGGGCGGCGACGTCGGGCGACACGACCTCCTCGAGGCGGTCGACGACCTCCGTCGGCAGCTTGATCCGCGCGAAGACGGTCTGGCGGGTGTCCGGGTCGCGGACGAGGACGCCGAGGTTCAGCGAGAGGTTCGAGATGTACGGGAACGGCCGGCCGAGGCCGACGGCCAGGGGCGTCAGGACGGGGTAGATCCGGTTCTGGAAGCGCTCCTTGAGCACCGCCTGCTGCTCCGGGGTCAGCTCGTCGTGGCGGGCGATCCGGATCCCGTGCTCGCGGAGCTCCGGAAGGATGTCGGCGTCGACCGTGACGGCGTGCTCCTGCACGAGCGGCTCGAGCTTGGCCCGCAGCTCGTCGAGGACCTGGTCGGCCGTGCGGCCGTCGGCGCCCTTGCGGCGGTTCTCGGCCCAGACCTTCGCGTGCAGTCCGGCGACGCGGATCATGAAGAACTCGTCGAGGTTCGAGGCGAAGATCGCCGCGAACTTGGCGCGCTCGAGCAGGCGGGTCGTCGGGTCCTGCGCGAGCTCGAGGACGCGGCGGTCGAAGTCGACCCAGGAGAGCTCCCGGTTGACGAAGAACTCGGGCGACGCGGGGTCCGGGGCCGGCGGGGCGCCGACGGCCGCACCGCCTGGATCCGTCGGGGCGTCGGGGCTGTCGGGGGCGTGGTCGTCGAGCATGGAGGGCCTCGCAGCCTACGGTCGGTCGGGGACGCTGAGGTCAACGTCCGGTGAACCCGGCGTGAACGGCGGCGTGCCGGGCGCGACGGGCCGTTCCGCGAGCGCGTACTCCAGCCGCGGGCGGTAGCCCTCGCGCTCCAGCTCCTGCCAGAGGACGAGGAAGCGCCCGTAGAGGAGCGCGCGGCGCGCGCGCAGGTACGTCTGCAGGGTGACGAGGCCGCGGTGCTCGTCCGCGTGGGGCAGGTCGACGGCCAGCTCGGGCGCCAGGTCGACCGCGTCGGGGTCCACGCGCCGGAGCAGCGCGGCGGCGTCGGCCTCGCGCCGCTCGTCCGCGACCCGGCGCACCCGGGGCAGGGCGACGTCGCAGTCGTGGATCTCGCCGATCAGGTCCTGCAGGTCGCGCGTGCGCTTCGCGGCGGTGCGGGCGTAGGGCCCGAAACACGACGCGGCGGTCACCTCGAGGACGTAGCGCAGCCGCTTGGCCGCGATCCGCATGTCGTGGAGCGCCTCGACCTCGGTGACGTCCAGCGCCGCGGGGACGAAGCCGCAGAGCTCGTCGAGCCGGAGGCGGACGATCCGCTCGGCGTTGTCCGCCAGCGGCGCTGACGGGTCGAGGCCCTTGACGCGCCCCGCCTTCACGCGACGTCCTCCCGCCGGGGCGCGACGTCCTGGGGACCGGCTCCGGCGCCGGACGGGGCGCCCTGGTCCGGGGCGGCCTGACGGTCCGCGTCGGCGGGGCCCACGCCCCCCGCGGCGGCCGGAGCGGCGTCGTCGCCGCCCGGACCCGCGGGGTCCTCATCCGCGTCGGCCTCCCCCGCCTCCCGCAGCTCCGCCGGCACCGCGTCCTCGGCCGCGCGGACGAGCAGCTCGATGCGCTCGCGCAGGGTCGCGGGGTCCAGCCGCTCGAGCGCCTCGGCCAGCGTGACGTTGCCGGCCTCCTGGTCCTCGCGGACGACGGCCATGAAGCCCTCGATGCCGGGCCGGTCGGCCTCCGGCAGCGTCGCGGCGAAGCGGTCGAGGCCCTCGAGCTGGACGTCGGGGTCGCGGCGGGCGCCCAGGGCGTCGGCCAGCGCCTTGACCTCGCGCAGGGTGCGCTTGAGCTCCGCGGGCGGGAAGCAGGGCGCGTAGATCTCGAGCACCGCCCGCAGGCGGCGGGTCGCCACGCGCATGCCGTGGACCCGCTCGATGCGCCCCGTGTCGAGCACGCCGGCCGCCTGGGCGACGAGCTCGTCGGCGCGCACCCGGACGGTCGCGGCGGCCGCGAGGCCGTAGGGCGTGTCGGCCCGCAGGCCGGGGATCGGCAGGGCCTTGACCACCCCGTGAGCGTATCCGCCGTCCGAGCGGGGATGCGACCGTCCGGTGAACCTCGCGGGGCGCCCTCGCGGGGCGCGCCGGCTACTCCCAGCGGAAGGTGGCGGCGGCGGCGGTCATCGAGACGACGGCCCACAGCCCGAGCACGGTGAGGTGCTGGAACGGCACGTGCTCGCCGGACTGGAGCACCTCGCGCAGGCCCGAGGAGAGGGCCCCGCTCGGCAGGAGCTCGAAGACCCCCGCAGCGCCGCCGAGCTCCGACAGGGGGAACATGATCCCGCCGAAGACGAGCAGGACGAACCAGAGGATGTTCGCCAGCGCGAGGGTCGTCATCGCCCGAAGCGCGCCGGCGATGAGGAACGCCAGGCCGCAGAACGCCGCGGTGCCGAAGAACATCAGGAGGAAGACCGAGAGCGGGTCGCCCCGCGGCTCCCAGCCCAGCGCGAGCCCGACGGCCACGAGCAGCGCCACCTGGAGGGTCTCGACGACGAGGACCGCCCCCGTCTTGCCCAGGAGCAGCACCGCGCGCGGGAGGGCAGTCGCCCCGAGGCGCTTCAGCACGCCGTACTGGCGGTCGAAGCCGGTGGCGATCGCCTGGCCCGCGAACGCCGCGGACATGATCGCGAGCGCCAGGACGCCCGGGACGAAGAAGTCGGCGCGACGGCCGTCGACGTCGATGAAGGAGAGCTTCGTGCAGACGACGAGCAGCCCGAGCGGCACGATGAGCGAGAGGAGCACCTGCTCGCCGTTGCGGAGCATGAGCTTCAGCTCCATCCAGACCTGCGCCCGGATCATCCGGGCGAGGCTCGCGCGGCCGGGACGGGGCGTGAACTCGCCGACGTCGTCGGCGGAGGTCGGGGTGACGGCGCTCACGCGCGCAGCTCCCGGCCGGTCAGCTCGAGGAAGACGTCCTCGAGGGTCCGCTGCTTGACCTGCAGCCCGCCGATCAGGACGCCGCGGTCGGCGCACCAGGTCGCGACGCCGGCGACGAGCTCCGGGGTGACCGGCCCCACCACGAGGTAGGTGCCCGGGGCGGGCTCGTGCACGAGGCAGTCCTCCGGCAGCGCGCCGGAGAGCGCATCCACGTCGAGCCCCGGGGCGGCCTGGAAGCGCACCTCGCGCTCGGCCTGGCCGCGGATCAGCTCGTCGCAGGTGCCGCGGGCGATGACCGTGCCGTGGTCGACGATGACGACGTCGTCGGCGAGGCGCTCGGCCTCCTCCATGTCGTGCGTCGTCAGGACGATGGACACGCCGTCGCGGCGCAGGGCCTCGACGATCCGCCAGGTCTCGTGCCGCGCCTGCGGGTCCAGCCCGGTCGTCGGCTCGTCGAGGAAGACCATCTCGGGCCGCCCGACGAGGGCCATCGCCAGCGACAGCCGCTGCTGCTGGCCGCCGGAGAGCCGCCGGTAGGGCGTCGCCTGCACCGACGCGAGGCCGAGGCGCTCGAGCAGCGCGTCGGGGTCGAGCGGGTCGGCGGCGTACGAGGCGACGAGCCGCAGCATCTCGCCGCAGCGGGCGGACTGGTAGACGCCGCCCTGCTGCAGCATCACGCCGATGCGGGGGCGCAGCTCGGCGTTCTCCGCGCGCGGGTCGAGGCCCAGGACGCGGACCGTGCCGCGGTCGGGACGTCGGAAGCCGATGCACGTCTCGATCGTCGTGGTCTTGCCGGCGCCGTTCGGCCCGAGGAGCGCGAGGACGCGGGCGCGCTCCACCGAGAGCGAGACGCCGTCCACCGCGATGCGGTCGCCGTAGCGCTTGACGAGGCCGTCGACCACCAGCGCGGGCGCGGCGACGGGCGCGGGCGAGGACGCCGGCGACGCCGGTGCCGTCGCCGCGGGGGCGTCGGCTTCAGGGGCTCGGGCGTGGCTCAGGCGCAACCCGACCATGATGCCCGATCGGTCCCCGGGGGCGAGGCGTCCCCCGGTGCGGCGGGTCGACGGGCGGGACGGGCCGCACCCGCCCGTGGCTCACGGGTCGGCGACGAAGGTCGGCGGCGGGCTGCCGACCACGGAGATCGCGCCGGCGAACTCGGCCCGCAGCGCCGAGGACTCCCACTCCGCGCGCAGCAGCCCGAAGATGTTCACGTCGAGGTGGTGGTCGCCGTGGCGGTGGTACCCGCGCAGGACGCCCTCGTGGCGGAGCCCCACGCCGATCAGCGCCCGGGTCGAGCGCTCGTTCAGCGGGTTGGAGTACGACCCGAAGCGGTGCATGCCGAGCTCCGCGAAGGCGAGGTGCTGGAGCAGCGCCTTGGACTCGCGGTTGGCCCCGGTCCCCCAGAACTCCCGGCCGAACCAGGTGCCGCAGACGCAGCGCCGGTCGCGGACGGAGAACTCGTAGAGCCCCGTGATCCCCGCCGGGCCGCGCTCGTGGTGGACGGCGAGGAGGTCGAGCTTCTCGCCGCGCAGCCGCTCGTCCTCGAGGCCCACGAGGAACCGGCGGGGCTGGGCGACGTCGGTGTAGGGCCCCCAGGAGAACCACCGGGTCACCTCGGGGTCCGACGCCAGGCCGAGCAGCGCCTCGGCGTCGTCCTCCGTCGGGATCCGCAGGGACAGGGTCGGGCCGCGCAGCTCGAAGCTCATCGGCGGGCGAGCCTACCGGGGCGTCTCCACGCGTTCTTCACACCCGACCGCACGATCTGCATCCGGCCCGCGCGGCGCCGGGCGCATCCTCGGGACATGGCCACGACCCTCCCCTCCCCCGTCGACCACGACGACCCGCTCGAACGGCTGCGAGCGCTGCCCGCCGCGACGGTCCGCGCCGCCGCACCGGCCCCGACCGCCCGCACCCCCGCCCCCGCCCCGAGGGCCGACGGCGTCCCGGGCCCGCCCGCGCCGGACGGCTCCGTGCCCCGCGGCCCCGCGGCCGATCGCGCGCCCGGCGAGCTGGACCTCGCGCACCGCATCGCGCTCGCCGACCGGCTGCGCGCGCTCGTCCTCGACGCCTCACGGATGCGCGCGTGCGACACGGCCCCGCAGCGCGCGCACCGCCTGCAGGTCCTCGCCGCCCGCGGCCGGCTCGCCGACCTCGAGCACGTCCTGCGCTCCGGGATCCCGGTGCGCCGGCGCGGCGAGCGGCTCGTGGCACGCCTCGTCTCGGG
>WLOB01000137.1 GCA_009699505.1 Actinomycetota bacterium
CGCTCGAGCAGCTCGCGGCGCTCCGGGTCGCGCTCGACGGCCTCGGAGACCTGCTGCTCGTAGCGCTCCGACGCGGCGCGCAGGCGGGCGGTCGGGACGGGGACCTCGGTCAGGGCCTCGACGGCCTCGACGAGCGCGAGCGTGGCCTTCGGGCTCGGCACGCCCGCGACGTAGTGCGGCACGTGGGCCAGGAGCGTCACGGCCTGCAGGCCCTGGCGCTGGGCCTCGACGTGGACGACGCCGGTCAGACCCGTCGGACCCTCATAGTCGGGCAGCATCGCGCCGAGCGCGGTGAGCCGGTCGGGATCCGTCGCGACGCCGGTGATCGGCACCGGGCGCGTGTGCGGCACGTCCGAGAGCAGGCCGCCGAGCGTGACGACGAACGTGGCGCCGAGGCTCTTGGCGGTCTCGATCAGCGTCTCGCTGAGCGACTGCCACCGCATCGCCGGCTCGGGCCCGGTGACGAGGATGAGGTCGCGCCGGGCGGTCGGCACGACGGCCGCGCGCAGCTCGACCGTCGGCCAGTCGAGGTCGGACGCGACGCCGTCGCGGATCGTGATGTGCGGCCGGTAGGACTGCATCGTGTAGAGCAGCTCCGGGTCGACCGTCGCGCACCGCTGGGCCCCCAGCCGGCGCGAGATCACGCCGACCGCCGAGCTGGCGGAGTCCCCTGCGTCGGTCCAGCCGGTGAACGCGCACACCAGCGCCGGGTCGCGCAACCCGACCGGGCGGTCGTCCCAACGAAGGGGAATCATCCGGGTGACGGTACAAGATGGCCCCCGTGGCACCCGACGACCCGTCCACCCCGTACGCCCCGGACGGCTCGGACCCGCGTCCAGGGGCGCCGTCCACGGACGGCCCGCGGGACCCCGACGGCGCGTCCGCCGACGAGCGCCGCATCGACGTGCCGGCGCCGCGCGACCCGCCGCCCTCCGCGACGATCGCGGCCCTCGGGCCCGGCGACCGCATCGCCGGCGCCTACGCCTGCGTCCGCAAGGACCGCGCCCAGGGCCGCTCCGGGGCGTACCTCGCGCTCGGCCTGCGCGACCGCACCGGCACGATCCCCGCCCGGGTGTTCAAGGACGTCGACCGGCTCGACGCGGCGTTCGGGCGCGGCGACGTCGTCCAGGTCGCCGGCACGGTCGACCGCTACCGCGAGGAGCTCGTGGCCGAGCTGACCGCCGTGCGGCGGCTGGACCCCGCGCAGGTCGACCCGACGCAGTTCCTGCCGACGGCCTACCGCGACCTCGACGAGCTCGACGGGTTCCTCGAGGGCCTCGCGGGCGAGGTCGGCGACACCGGGTTCGGCGGGCTGCTGCACCAGCTCCTGTCGGACGAGGGGCTCCGCCGGCGCTGGCGGCTGGCGCCCTGCACGATCGGCGGGCACCACAGCTACCTCGGCGGCCTGCTCGAGCACACCGTCGCCGTCGGCGCCCTCGCCCAGGAGGCCTGCGTCCACCACCCCGGGCTGAACCGCGACCTGCTCCTGACGGCCTGCATCGTCCACGACCTCGGCCGCACCCGCGAGTTCACCTACGCCGCCGAGATCGGCCGCACGGAGCAGGGCGAGATGCTCGGCCACGTCGAGCTCGGCCTGCGGATCATGTCCGAGCCCGCCCGGCGCGCCGGCCTCGACGAGACCCGCTGGATGCACCTCGCCCACTGCGTCCTCACCCACCACGGCCCGGAGCGCGCCGGCGGCCGCTTCCGCTCCGCCGAGGCCGCGACCCTGCACCGCATCAACGCCCTCGACGCGACGATCAAGGACGCCTTGGAGCACGGGCTCGGGAACGGGTAGGGAGAGGGGACCGGGCCCCGCCCCGAGCGTCTCGGGCCGAAGCGCATCGGGGTTCGGCGCGGCTCGGGGCACCCGGAGAGGGGACCGGGCCCCGCCCCGAGCGTCCCGGGTCGGGGCGCATCGGTGTTCGGCGCGGCTCGGGTCACCCGGTGGGGGCCGGCGCCTTCGCCAGCCCGCGCCGGGCCAGCCGCTGCGCGACGTAGAGCAGCAGGAGCGCGAAGCCGACCTCGAGGACGCGGACCGGCAGGGCGTTGGCCAGGACGACGCCGAGGAGCGCGCCCGGCACGGCGAGCAGCCCCATCGTCACCGAGGTCCGGACCTCGAGGTTGCCGTAGCGGTGCTGGCGCCAGGCGCCCAGGAGCGACATGGGGACCATCGCCAGGAGGGAGGTCGCCTCCGCCTCGACGTGCCCGAGGCCCAGGACGTAGACCAGGCCCGGCACGAACAGCGTGCCGCCGCCGACGCCGAGCAGCCCGGAGACCACGCCGGCCGCGAGGCCGAAGAGCGCGGCCAGGGCGACCCGGCCGGCGTCGAGATCGCCGCCGCCTCCCTCGCCGTCGCCCGTCGAGAGGACCATGGAGACCGCGACGAGGACGAGCAGGGCGGCGAAGATCAGCGACACGCGCTTCGCGGGGATCCGCTGCTGCAGGGCGGTCCCGGCGAGCACCCCGGCCAGGGCGGGGATCCCGACGAGGACGCCCTCCGTCAGGCGCACCGTCCCGTACGCGCCCTGGGTGAGCGTCGCGGCGGTCGCGATGATCACGATCGCCCCGAGCGAGGTGCTCGTCGCGCGCCGCTCGTCCATCCCGAGCAGGAGGAGCAGGAGCGGCACCATCACGATGCCGCCGCCGACGCCGAAGAGGCCGCTGAAGAGGCCCGCGACGGTGCCGATGCCGGCGATCTTCGCGGTCCGGCGGCGATCCATCGGGCCGATGCTAGAGGGGTGCGGACCGCGTCCCGGGCCCGGGACCCCGGCCCCGACCCGCGCGGACGGACCCCGTCACCGACGCCGGACGGCGCCCCGGCGCCCCGCCCGGGAGCCCCCCCCGCCCCGGGCCCGGCGCCCCGTCCGGGTGCCGCCTGACCCCGGCCCGGCGCCCCGTCCGGGTGCCACCCGACCGGGGATGCGCGAGACTGCAGGACGTGATCGACGAGCGCCTCGGCGACCTCCTCGCACCCCTGCGCGCCGCGCCGGGCCGGTCGGCCGTCCTCCTGGACGTCGACGGCACGCTGGCGCCCATCACGACGCGCGCGTCCGACACGGCCGTGCCGGAGGACACCCGTGCCGCGATCGCGCAGGTCGCCGCCCGGTTCGGCGTCGTCGCCTGCATCACCGGGCGGCGGACGCTCGAGGCCCGGTCGATCGTCGGCGTCGACGGCCTGGAGTACGTCGGCAACCACGGCACGGAGATCCTCCGCGGCGGCGCGGAGCACCCCGAGGTCCGGCCGGAGATCGAGGAGTGGGAGCCGCGGGTCCGCGAGATCGCCGAGCGGCTGCTCGGCGACGCGTCCGGTCCCGGTGCCGCCGACCTGCGCCTGGAGGACAAGGGCCCGATCCAGGCGCTGCACTGGCGCGGGGCCCGCGACGAGGACGACTCGCAGGCCGCCGCGGAGGAGCTCGGGCGCCGGGCCGAGGCCGAGGGCCTCGTCCTGCACCGCGGCAGGATGGTGCTCGAGCTGCGACCGCCCGTCCCGTTCGACAAGGGCGCGGCGGTCCGCTGGCTGCTCGAGGGGCGGGACGTCGCGGCCGGCCTCTACGCCGGCGACGACCGCACGGACGTCGACGCGTTCGACGGCCTCCGGGCCCTCCGCGCCGAGGGGACCCTCGAGCACGTCGTCTGCGTGGCCGCGGTCGACCCGGACTCGCCGGCCGTCGTCGCCGAGTCCGCCGACGTCTCCGTGGACGGCACGGACGGCGTCCGGGCGCTCCTCCAGGAGCTGGCGCGCGCGTGACCTTCCGGCAGCTCCTCCACGCCACCGTCCTGCTCTCGGGCGCCTCGGCGACGCTCCTCGGCCTGGTCGTCGTCTCGCACGCCCAGGTCAACAGCGACCCGATGCCGGCCGTGATCTCCGCGCTCTGGTGGATCGTCGCGAGCATCATGGGCATCAACGCCGGGCGCCTGAACGACACGAACCCGCAGATCGCCCGGGTCCTCGCCGAGGCGCGCGCCGCGGAGCAGCTGCCGGAGCCGCGGCCCGTCCTGACGCTGATCAACCGGCTGTGGCCGCTCTTCCTCGTCACGATGGTCTCCGGCGTCGCCGCGATCTGGCTGCCGCAGGTCGCGGGCGTGGCCACCGGGTTCCTGCTGATCTGGGCGCTGAGCTGGCGCAAGCAGGAGCACGCGGTCAAGGCGATCGAGGAGCGCGACGGCGTCGAGTTCCTCGTGGAGCGCACGGGTCCCGTGTCGCCGCTGAAGCTCCTGCGGACCCCGGGCCTGCGGCGGGACCGGCCGGAGCACAAGCGGCACTCCGCCAGCGCCTGATGGGCGCCGGCCTCCCCGCGGACGTCCTCCTCGTCTCGCTCGGCTCGACCCCGGGCCTGCGGCGCGTCGACGACGAGCTCGCCGCCTCCATGGAGCGGGCCGGGGCCCGGGTGTCCGTCGCCCGTGCGGCCCCGCCCCGCGCCGTCCGCACGCTGGCGCTCACCGACCTGACGTGGGCGCTGGCCGCGCGCCGCGCCGCCGAGCGCGGCCTGGCCGACCACCGGCCGCGGGCCGTCGTCTACGGCAGCGTCGGCGCAGCGCTCCTGTGGCCGCGGCCCGGGGCGATCCGCCTCGACGCCGCGATGGCCGCCAACCGCCCGGGCCGCCACGGGGTCTGGCAGCGCCCGCGGGAGCGCCTGCTCCTGCGGCGCTGCCCCCTGCTCGTGCCGCAGTCCGCCGAGGCGCTCGACGAGGTCCCGCGGCCCCGGCCGGGTGCCGTCGTCGTGCCGCCGCCGGTGGCGCTCGGGCCCGCGCCCGTCGCGTGGGGCGACCGCGACGTCGCGGCCGTCACGTACGCGTCGGACCCCGCGAAGAAGGGCCTGGACCGCGTGCTCGCCGCGTGGCGCGACGCCCGGCGGGACGGCGAGGAGCTCGTCGTCTGCGGCGCGCCGCGCGGCGCGGTCGCCGCCGCGGCCGGTCCCGCGGGGGTGCCCGACGGGGTGCGGGACGCCGGGTCGCTCGGGCCGGACGCGTTCGCCGCGCTCCTCGCCCGCGCGCGGACGTTCCTCATCGCGCCCCGTCGCGAGGACCACGGGCTCGTCCAGCTCGAGGCGCTCGCCGCCGGCTGCCGCCTCGTCACGACGACCGCCCCTGGGGCGTACCTCGCGCTGTCCGTCGCCCGCGCCGTCGCGCCCCGGCTCGTCGTCGACCGGCCGGACGACGCGGCCCTGCTCGGCGCCGCCCTGCGCACCGCGCTGGACGCGCCGCGCACCCCCGGCGCGGACGACGCCGCACGCGCCCGCGAGCTCGTGCACGGGCGCTTCGACGCCGCGCGCGTGGACCGGGTCGTGCGGGACGAGCTGCTCCCCGCCCTCCTCGGCTGAGCGCCCGGCACCGGACGTCCGGACGGTCCGGTGGTCGCCCCGCCGGCGCGGGACGCGCGATCCGGGCGGCCACCGGACGGCGCACGCGGGAGCGGGGCTCGGGGAGCGCACGCGCCGCCGGGTCACTACCGTTCCGGCGCATGTCGTCGGTCGCCCACGTCCCGTGGCTGGTCATCCCGACGTTCGACGAGGCCGAGAACGTCGAGCGCGTGGTCCAGCTCTCGCGAGAGACCCTGGCCGCCGCCTGCCCCGAGGGCTTCCGCATCCTCGTCGTCGACGACCGCTCACCCGACGGGACGGGCGCGATCGCCGACCGGCTCGCCACCGACCACCCCGACGAGGTGCAGGTGCTGCACCGCGAGCGCCCCGAGGGCCTCGGACCGGCGTACAAGGCGGGCTTCCGCGTCGCCCTGGACGCCGGCGCGACGCACGTCCTCGAGATGGACGCCGACCTGTCGCACGACCCCGCCGACCTGGCGCGGCTGCTCGACGCCGTCCGCGGCGGCGCGGACCTGGCGCTCGGCTCGCGGTACGTCCCCGGCGGCGGCGTCTCGGACTGGGGCCTGCTGCGCCGGGTCATCTCGCGCGGCGGCTCCTGGTACGCCCGCCGGACGCTCGGGCTCGGCGTGCGGGACCTCACCGGGGGCTTCAAGTGCT
The DNA here is from genome assembly GCA_009699505.1 of Actinomycetota bacterium. Taxonomy (GTDB): domain Bacteria; phylum Actinomycetota; class Thermoleophilia; order Solirubrobacterales; family Solirubrobacteraceae; genus Patulibacter. Next base: position 5,982 of record WLOB01000137.1, read on the forward strand.
TCCGCGGCGACGTCCTGCGCGCGATCGACGTGCCGACGGTGCGGTCCGTCGGCTACGCGTTCCAGGTCGAGCTGACCTGGCGCGCCGTGCTCTCCGGGTTCCGGGTCGTCGAGGTGCCGATCGTCTTCCGCGACCGCACCGCGGGGACGTCGAAGATGAACTGGCGGATCGCGCGCGAGGCCGTCGTGCTCGTCCCCGCGCTGCGCCGGTCGGGCTGGCGCGCGCCCGTCGAGGCCGGGGCGCCCGCCCCCGCCGGCGACGTCCGCGCCTCCTGAGCGGGGCGCTCCGGCGACCGGTCCGGCGAAGGGCGCGGGACGGGGCGGCACGCCGACCCCGGGCGGGCCGGTGCGGGACGGCGCGGTACGCGTGGCCGCACGGGCCGGCGCGGGACTGGTCGGTACGCGTCCCCGCGCGGGTCGGCGCGGGAGACCTCGTGCCCGGCGCGGGGTCCGGGGTCGGTAGCCTCGGAGGAGAGGTCCCCCGGGGCCTCCGGGCACGTCCGCCCGCCCGTCCGCGGAGCCGTTGAGGCCGGGCACTTCATTTTGTATAGTGGATGCACGGGATCCGTCCGAGCATCCCTTGCACCGGCCGCCCACGAGGGCGGGGTGCGGATCCAACGAGGAGCAGAAGAGATGGCGACTGACGTCACCGACAGCAACTTCCAGGCCGAGGTCATCGAGAGCGACCAGGCCACGATCGTCGACTTCTGGGCCCCCTGGTGCGGTCCGTGCCGCGCCGTCAGCCCGGTGCTGGAGGAGATCGACTCCGAGCGCTCCGACGTCCGCGTCGTGAAGCTCAACACGGACGACAACCAGCAGACGGCCGCGAAGTACGGGATCATGTCGATCCCGACGATGATCGTCTTCAAGAACGGCGAGCCCGCCGGCCAGATCGTCGGCGCCATGCCGAAGCCGCGGCTCAACAAGGAGATCGACCAGATCCTCGGCGTCTGATCCGGGCGGGTCCGCGGCGCCCCCGGGGCGCCCGCCGGACCTCCTGATCGTCCCGACGGGCCGCGCATCGCGCGGCCCGTGGTCGTTCCGGGCGGGGGCGCGCCGGCCGGCACGGCTCTCGGCCGGCCGGCCCGGGGCCCCGACCCCGTCGTCGTCCGGTCCCCGCCGCGCCTCCGCCACCGGCACGGCCCCCGCCGCCCCTGGCGGTGTCAGGCTCTGGCCGATGCCGTTCCGTCCCTCGCACCTGGCGCCGTGGCTCCTCGTGCTCGTCGCGGCCCTCGTGCTCTGGGCCCCCGCGGTGCCCGTCCCCGGAGGTCGGCGGCTCGACACCTGGACGCCGATCGCCCACCTCGTGGCGATGCGGCCGCTCCTGACGGCCCTCGCGGTCCTCGCGGCGGTGGCCTGGGGCCTCCTGGCGTGGCGGCGCCGGCGGCCCCGGGGCCCCGCGCTGGTGCTCGTGCTCGTCGCGCTCGCCGCGGCGGGGCAGATCGCCCCGCGCGGGCTCGACCGCGCGTCGCCGGAGCCCGCCGGCGCGTCGGGCGTGACGGTCCTGACCGCCAACCTCCTGCTCTCCCGGGTCGACCCCGCGGTGCTCGTCGACCTCGTCCGCCGCACGGACGCCGACGTCGTGGCGCTGCCCGAGACGAACGCCGTGGCCGCCGGCCGGATCGCCCGGGCCCTGAGCGCCGGCCGCGGCGAGCCGTGGCGGGCGGAGAGCGACCGGCGGTCACCGCGCGACGACGACGGCCCGGGCCCCACGTCGCTCGTCGTCCGCGAGGCCCTCGGGCCCGAGCGCCTGACGGAACCCCCGGACGCCCCGCGCGCCCACGGGCAGGTCCGGATCCGCCTGACGCGCCTCGCCGGCCCGGACGGCCGGCCCCGCCGCCCCGCCGGGGCGGGCCCGCGGATCGCGGCCGTCCACCCCCTGCCGCCGTGGCCCGGGGCGAGCCAGCGCGACTGGCGCCGCGACGCGCTCGCGCTCCGGCCGCTCTGCCGCGCGGGCTGGATCGTCGCCGGCGACCTGAACGCGACGATCGACCACTCGCCGCTGCGGGCCGTCCTGGACTCGGGGTGCCGCGACGCGGCCGCCGCGACGGGGCAGGGGCTGCGCGCGACGTGGAGCGGCTTCGGGATCGTCCGGCCCGCGATCGACCACGTGCTGACGAGCGGCCGGTGGCGGCCGACGGCGTCGGGCGTGCTGCGGATCGCGGGCAGCGACCACCGCGCCGTGTGGGCGCGGATCGTGCCGCGCGGCGACCGCTGAGGCCGCGCGTCGCGGGACCCGCGGTCAGACGCCGCCGGGGAGCCGGACCTCGACCTCGGAGCCCGGCCCGACGGGACGGACCCGCACGGTGCCTCCCGCGTCGGTCACCCGGCGGGTGATGGAGCGCAGGCCGAGGTGCCCGTCCCGGGCCGCGGCGGCGAGGACGTCCGGGTCCATGCCGACGCCGTCGTCCGTGACGGAGAGATGGACCTCGCCGTCGACGCCCCGCACGAGCCGGACCCGGGCGGCCTGCGCCCCGGCGTGCTTGCGCACGTTCGTCAGGAGCTCGTTCGCGACCCGGACCACGAGCGCGTCGTGGGGACCGGACGCGCCCGGTCCGACGGCGACGGAGATCGGCGGTCCGCCGCGACGCTCCGTCGTGTCCGCCGCGCGGCGCAGGGCGGCCTCGAGTCCCGAGTCGCGCAGCACGGCGTCGTAGAGGTCCGTGTTGAGATCCCGCAGCGCCGTGACGGCCTCCCCGAGCGCCTCGAGGGTCTCGCGCAGGTCGACGTCCTCGCCGGCGAGGTGCTCCTGCAGGTCCTGGCGGGCGGAGATCACGCCCTGCAGCGGACCGTCGTGCAGCCGGGCCGCGAGGGCCTCCTGGCGGCGGCGCTCCCCGCGCAGCAGGTCGTCGACCGCCTGCGCGGGCCCCGGATCCACCGGGCGCGGCGGACGCTCGCGGTGGGTGGAGCGGGTGACGGCCGCGACGGCGAGGGCGCCGGCGGCCGCGGCGAGGGGGACGAGGGACCTGGGCACAGGGGTGGGACGAGCGACGACCGAGGGATCCTCGCGCATCGGGGTGTCGATCGGGGATCGGGGGCGGATCCGGCCGGTACCGCCGCCCGCGCGGGGCTCCGGCGGGGAGGATGACGCCGACGCGCACCGGGTACGCGTCCGGGGACGGCGCGGCGGCCGCGCGGGCCCGGCGGTCCGGCGAGACCGCCCACCGACGCACGAGACTCCCACGATCACCGTGTCGCAGCAGCCATCGACCTCCATCCCGCTCCGCCGGTTCCTGCTGGGCGCGGCGGTGCTCTACCTGCTCGTGGCGATGCTGCCGTGGTACCGGATCGAGGGCCGTGGGTTCGTCGTCGAGTTCTCCGGGCTGCACGAGCTCGGCGTCCTCGTCGGGATCCTCGCCGCGTACGTCGCGATCTGGGAGATCGTCCGGCTGACGGGTGTCCTGCCGCTCGACGAGGACCGCGGCGACCGCTACTCGGCGGTGGGCGGTCTGACGTTCGGCGCGACGGGCGCGGTCTTCGTGCTCCAGCGGCTCTCGGAGGGCTCGCTCGCCTACGGCTGGCTCATCGGCGCCGTCCTGATCACGGGGGTGACCGCCGCATCGGTCCTGCTCTTCAGCGTCGCCGACGGGCCCGAGGCCCTCGCGACGTTCGTGGGGCTGCGCGACCGCGGGGACGACGAGGAGCCGCCGCGCACCCCGACGACGTCGGCGCGTCCGCGGCCCCGCACGCCGACCGCCGTGGAGCTCGCGGCCCCGGGGGCGGACCGGCCGTCCGGCGACGGGTCGCCCGGGGCGACGTGGACGGGCAGCCCGTACGCCCGCGGGGCGTACGCCTCCGGCGGTGGCCGGGGCGGCGAGGCCGGCGGGAGCCCGGGCGGGGAGCGGGGCACCGGGGTCGCCCGCGCACCCGGTGCGTCCCGGGCCCCGACCGCGGGCGGTGCCTCGCCCGTCGGCCGGTCGCCCGCCGGCACCGCGGCGGCAGGACCCGCGTCGGCAGGTCCCGCCCCGGTCGGCCCGGGGCCGGCGGGCATCCCGACCGGGGAGCGCCGCCGTCGGTCCGGCCG
>WLOB01000138.1 GCA_009699505.1 Actinomycetota bacterium
AGCGCCAGGGAGGGCGCGTCGTGGGTCATCATGCGCATGGCCGCGCCCTCACTTGCTGACGGAGAGACGGACGCGGGAGAGCCCCGCGCCGGTGGTGGGGATCACCCATTCCGCATCGGGAATGAGCGTGTTGCCGGACGAGGCGTTGGTGAGGCCGCCGGTCGCGGTGAAGTAGACCGGGTCGCCTACGGCCACGGCGGCGAGCGCCGAGACGAAGATCGAGCCGGCCCGCTTGGTGGTCAGCTGATCGTAGGGCTTGAACACGGCCCCGTTGGCGAACGGCACGGTGCGGTCGGCCACGGCGATGCCGGCGAACTTGCCGCCGGCGGTCGGGGCCTTCACGGTGCCTTCGGTCGCGCCGTGCACGACGACGGAGCCGAACGCGATGTCGCCGCTGCCGACCTCGACCACGGACGACACGTCGGCATGGGCGCCTTCGGTCGTCGCGATCATGCCGGGATAACCGGCCGGGGTCTCGCGGGTGTAGGAGACGGGAGGGATGGCCATGGATCAGGCTGCCTTCTGGCTCGACGCGGCCTTCCAGCCGTCCGTCAGGTTGCTGCACATGCTGGCGTAGGCATCGCCAACGGTGGTCGCGGAGTCGTTGTGCTGGATTCCCCCGGCGAGGGTGGCAGCGAGCGGATCGGGCTTGGCGTCCTTCGCGACGGCCTTGAACATGCCGATGATCTCGGCGTCCGAGGCGTCCTTCACGAAGTCGTCGCCGTGCTTGGCGGCCACGGCGGCGCGGCGCAGCTGGGCGTCGGTCTTGCCGTCGGTGACGATGCGGCTGTCGAGGGTCTTCACGACCGTGACGAGCGCCGCGCGGTCGGCGACGAGCCGGTCCAACTGCTCGGGCTTCGGCGCCGAATCCTTGGCGGTCTGAAGCTCGGTCTTTAGGCGGCCGATCTCCTCGTCCTTGGCGGCGAGCGCTGTGTCCTTCGCCTTGACGGTCGTGGAGAGCGTCAGGTTGTCGGCGACGGCGGTGGCGAGGGTCTTCTGCAGGCCCGACACGGCGATGATCGCGGCATCGGACATCTCGACGGGGTGGCCGTCGACGAGGTGGGTCTTCATGCGGACGGTCCTGTCTGCGATGGGGGTGAGCGCCCGCATGGTCTTCGCGTCATCGGAGGGGCGCTGGTCCCCGATGCGGCAGTCCGGTCCGGCCCGCCCGCGATCGACGATCGCGACGTGGTCGACGGTGATCTTGATCTGGCGGGCGTCGTAGGCCTCGCCGTTGGGGCTGGTGCCGGGCGTCCAGTCGAGATCGCACTGGTAGCCGACGCTCAGCTCACGCTTGCCGCCCTTCACCGCGTCGATGGCGGCTTGATCGGCGACGAGCATGGGGATCTTCACGAACTCGCCGTCGCGCAGCACCTCGTCGCCGGTGTGCCCGCGAGCGACGTCCTTCCACGTGCGAGAGGTGACGGGCTCGGACGGGTGGTCGAGGGTGACCGCCTTGTGGCCGAAGGTCTTGAGCGAGTCCTTGTGGAAGATCTCGTCGGCGTCCCGGTAGACCCGCACCACCGCCATGTCGGGCCGGCCGACCTCGGCGCCGAGATAGTCCTGCACGTTGCCGCCGCGCGCCGCCCGGGCGTGCACGACGAGCGAGCCGTTGCGGGTCTCGCGCATGCTGGAGACCTCGGCCGCTTGGCCGAGTTCGATGGTGTCGAAGAAGCGCATGGGGCGTCCCTGCCTGGGCGGGGTCAGCGGTTCACCGCGTAGACGGCGACCGGGATGGAGTAGCTCGCAGCAACCGCCAGCGCGGGCACGGCGAGGATGACGCGCAGCGTGTTCGCCGCGGTCGGAAAGGCGTGGTGGATCGCGTAACCCTGAAGGGCTGCGGCGCCGGCCGTCGGGATGACGATCAGCAGGTCGGTCGTCAGCGCCCCGGGGCAGGCCACGCCGTCCCGGGTGCGGATGCCGGCACTCAGGCCGACGAGAATGGTCTCGCTGACCGTGGCGTTGCAGAGGAAAGTCAGGCCCTTGCCGGCTGGCCCGGTATCACCCTTGGGGCCGGCTGGGCCGGGGCCGCCTTGCGACCCTTGTTGCCCCGCAGCTCCGTCCTTCCCGGCAGGACCGGCCGGCCCCTGATCGCCCTTGCTCCCAGGCTCTCCCTTCAGTCCCGGCTGTCCGGCCGCGCCGGTTTGACCAGCGGGCCCGCGCTCGCCAGCGGTGCCATCCTTTCCGGGCTGGCCGGGGCTTCCCTGTTCTCCGCGCGCGCCGGGCTCACCCTTCTCGCCGCGCTCGCCCTGCGATCCCTGCGGACCTGCCGGGCCAGTCCGCGCCACACCATCACCCATCATTGGGCTGGACGAGCGGAAGTTGCTCTCTGCCGGCGAGGCGAGCGCTAGGAGGGCGCCGAGGATGAACGGAAGCGCGCGCATCAGCTGCCCCGCCCGTACTGGAGTTCCACGGTGCAATCGCCGGTGGGCGCCGCCATGGCGATCAGCGAGACGTAGCGGGGCTCACTGGTGCCAAGCACCTCGGACGAGCGCGCCATGAAGCGGGTGCCGGTCGTCGGCGTCACGCTCTCCGACATGCTGCCGACTTTGCGAATCCGGACATCGACGTTGCACGGGTTCACGAACCGGTAGGCAGTCGCATCGGCCGGCTTGCTGATCTCGAACTGCTTGGCGGTCGTCGTGATGCCGCTGAAGATGATGGGGTCGCCGGCGCCGGACCGGACGAACGGCATCTGCATGACGCCGATGGGGTTGGTCAGCGAGACGGCCTGGTCGTTGGCCTCGATCACCACGCCTTGCGAAACGGTGTTGCCCTCGCTGTTCCGGTACTGGCGGGCCGGGGCGAAGGTCGCCATGAGGCCGACGAAGGTGCCGACGAAGGCGACGAGAGCGACGCGCGACAGTTTCATCGGACCCCCTCAGTCGTCGAGGTTGACGTAGGAGAGCGCCCGGCAGCCGCAGTTCGGCTCGGTGCCGGGATGGCCGCCGGCGGGGGGCGAGTCCCACCGAAAGATCTTGTTGTTCCGGGCGACGTGCTCGGGCCGGGGGTGTGCTTTCCCGCTGTGCCGCCACTGGTATTCGGCGATGCCCGCCTCGTTCTGCCGGAGCCGGTCGAGGTTGGCGGAGAGCTTCGTGGTCTGGTCCCGGGCGATAAACTCGGCCCGGGTGCGTCCGACGCCGATACGCTCCATCAGCTGCTTGGCGAGTTCGGCCCGCGGCGTCTGCGCGGCGTAAGCGGCCCATGTCAGGCTCTCCACCTGCTTGCGGAGATCGTCGGTCAGCCCCTGGATCAGCGAGGCGGCCCATTCCGCCGATGCCCGCACCTGGTCCTGCGCGTCCTCGGCGTTGAGAAAGGCGACGACGTCAGCGCCGGTGCCGGCCTTCACGCCCGCCGCGAACTTCGGCCGGTGCCACTCCTCAACCTTGAGGGCCCAGCGCCGGACGCGAGGCCCGATGCTGATGATGAGGCGCCCGATCGCACTACCGACACCGGCCAGGGCGTTCGCGATGCCGTTGGCCGCGTCGTCCCGCGTGATGCTTGGGCGCGGCTCGTAGACCGGCAGGAGCGATTCCCTGATCTCGGTCTCGGCCGCCGCGATGATATCTCGGGCAATGGCGTCGAGGTCGCCTGCGAGAACCGCCGTCGGCTCGATCGGCCGGAGCGCGATTCCCTTCCGGCGGATGCCCCTGGCGCGGGCCAGGGCGCGCAGGTCGTAGCGCACTCAGGCGGTGATGTGCTTGACCGCCCACATGACGGCCTCCTCGATGCGCTCGCGTGCGATCGACAGTTCGCGGTGGTTGCTGCCGACGGCGGCGCCCGGCGTAGAACCGGGAGCGCCCGTCACGATGCCGTCGAGCAGGTTGAGGAACTCGGCGCCTTTGTCCTTCACGGCCACCATCTGCGCTTTCTCCTCGTCGGAGAGGACGCGGTAAGCGTGGCGCACGGCGTTGTTCGCGGTGCGGGCATCGCTGGCGCTGTCGACGTGCTCGGTCATGCTCGGCTCCTTACTCAGCGGCAGGCAGCTTCGCCCGCCAGTCCTCGTCCACCTCGGCGAAGATCTCGGGCCCGAACACGAGCGGGCCGTTGTAGGCCTGCACGGTGCTCAGATCGACGTCGCCGCGGTCCCACGTGATGGTGACGTGTGGCTGGTAGTCGGGATGGTCCCAGGTCGCGCCGGCCTCGCCGATCTCGCGATGGCGCCATTGCAGGTCGGACGAGGCGAACAGCAGCACGACGGCATCGCCGAACTGCTCCATGAGGCGCGGCCCGCCAGCATCGACCTTCAGTTCCTCGCCCTGCCAGGTCGGCGCGACCTTCATCCAGTCGACCGGCGCCTTCGAGTAGGCGATCGTGACGTGCAGCTCGCCCGCGGGCATCAGATTGGCGAAGCCCTGGTCCTTGGCCCAGGCGAGCACGTCGTCGGCGTTCTTCAGCTTGCGGCTGACGTAGAGGGTGCGCGGCGCGGCGTCGGTGGTGGCCTGCCGGCGGAACGGCACCACGTTGCCACGGGCGTCGGGATCGGCGGGCAACCCGTCGGGGCCCAGGTCATCGGCCGACGGCTCCGAGCCCGTCAGCGGTCCGCTGTGCGTATCGTAGGCCTTGTCGATGCCGGGGAAGAGGTCGGAGTTGACGAGCCAGCCCTTCACGCCCTCGGCCAGCACCTCGTCGGGCACGTTGGCGCTGTTCGCGAGCACCTGCGCCGTCTCGGCCTTGATCTTCCCGACCTCGGCCTTCTCCTTCTCGGACGGCTGGTAGAGCGGGTTCCATGAGTACCAGAGGCCCGCGGGCTCATCGCCGAGCGCGTGGCGCAGGATCATGCGGTCGAGGCGGCGGATCGCCGGGGTGAGCTCGACCCGCTGCTTGGCGCCGACGTGGTCGTAATAGTTGCGGGTGTCCGAATCCCCGGTGGCGTTGAGACCAGCCGGCGCTTGGCCGAGCATGCGCGTGACCGGAATGTCGGCCGCGCCCGAGGCGATCTGCAGGAACAGCCGAGCGACGTCGGGGAGCGAGGCGAAGGACAGCTGCTTCTGCTGGTACGTCTCGCCCTCTGGGCTTTTCCCGTCGCCCTCCAGCACGAGCATGCCGAACATGCTCTTCATCTGGCTGGCGTAGGCGAACCGGTCGGTGAGTTTCTTGGTGTCCGCCTCGTTGCTCAGCCAGTTCGACAGGCCCGGCACCGAGATGATGTCCTGCTTCGCCTCGGGCAGCATGGCCGCGATGTGCTGGGCCGCGCTCGATGCTTGATCCACCGCGTCGAGGATGGCCTGCAGGATGCTGTCGGACCAGCAATCCGACTGCGCGGTGGAGTGCTCGGGACGGGGCGCGCCGAGGAAGCGGATCACCCGCGAGGGGTGGATGCGCTGCGAACCGGTGGTGCCGCGAACCTCGTAGTAGGTTGGCTCGCCGAAGTAGGGCGAGAGCGGGCTCAGTTCGATCTGGCCGGCGTGGATCTCGTGCCGCGAGAGGACGTGCAGGTAGGCGATGTCGCCCTTCCCGAGGCGCTCGATCACGAGTTCGTCGGTCGGCAGGCCGCGGCGGGTGCCGACGAGGATGGCGCCGCCGCCGTAGAGCCGCCCGCGGATCATCGCCGCTAGGAGCTTGGTCTGGAGCCCCAGCGCGGTCTCGGCTGCCTCGATCGCCCCGACCAGCTTCTCGTCGGCCTGCCACGACCGCCACTCGCGCAGCATGTCGAAGGGCACGATGTCGATGGCCTTCCGGGCAATCCAGTTGTCCCGGTAGGCGTTCTCCAGCTCGACCCGGTCGCGCGGCACATGGATGTGCCGGACGTTCGCGCCCTTGTCCTTGGCCAGCCCGAGGCCGGTGACGAAGCTGGCGAGGCGGTCGGTCAGCCACATGGCTTAGGCGACCGCCAGCATGCCGTAGGTGGGCTTGGCCACCTCGTGGAAGGCTCGGGACATGGCGTCGACCTGATCCTTGAAGGCACCGTTCGGGAAGTTCGCCACCTCGTCGAGGAAGGCGTCGTTCCAGGGGCCCTGCACGAGGAGGATGTTGCCCGCCTCCGCCTGGGCGGAGACCGGTTCGGCCCGAGTGACCTTGTCGCCCGTCTCGGGTGTGGCGCGGGCGTTGAAGCCCTTGAGCTGCCGGATGAGGTATTGCGCCTGCATCTTGCCGGCCTGACCGGGATCCTGCGGCAGCGAGATGCGGCAGGCGGTGGTGTCCTGCTGGGCGGTGTTGACGATCAGGGTCTCGACGCCGCTGGGCGACAGCCGCTCGCGCCGCACGTCGGCGATGAAGAACCGCCCGTCAGGCGCCCGGCCCATCTTCACGCCCGCGGTGTAGGCCGGCTCCTTGCCGGGCTTTTCCTCGGTGGCGGCCAAGTCCCAGGCCCGGATCCACGTGCAGCCGGCTGGAGCCGCGCCCACCACGCTGAACCACGACCGCTTGAACAGGCCGCCCTCACGCGGGGCGGGTCGCTGCTGGAACTGCCCGGCGACCGCGTAGGAGCCGAGCGGGATCTTGTCGCGCTCCACCACCGCACGGGGGAAGCGCTCGGGAAAGAGCAGGTCGCCGTCGGCTTGCCGCGGATCCTCGAACCCGATGGAGGTCCGGCAGCGGCGCTCCGGCTCGAACTCCATCGGGAGCATCAGGTGCTCGTAGCCGAGCCCGAGCTTCATGATCTGGCCCGAAACGTCGTTCTCGTGGAGGCGCTGCATCACCACCACGATGGCGCTGCGCACGGGGTCGTTGAGGCGGGTCTGCACCGATTCCCGAAAGATGCGGGTCGTCTTGCCCCGCTCTGTCTCGCTCTCGGCGGTCTCGGTCGAGTGCGGGTCGTCGATGATGACCCGGTCGCCGCGACCGGCGGTGAGGCCGGCGAAGGCCACGCCCTCGCGGTTGCCGGTGCGGGTGTTGGCGAAGCTGATCTCGCCGGCGCGGGCCAGCGCGATCTCGGGCCAGAGGGCCCGGTACCACTCGCTCGACACGAGGTCGCGCATGCGGCGGGAATCGCGCTTGACGAAGTCCTCCTTGTACGAGGTCGTCAGGTATCGCATCCCGGCCATGCCCCGCGGCCCCCATTCCCAGGCGGGCCAGAACACCGAGACGATGAGCGACTTCATCGTGCCGGGCGGGACGTTGATCAGCAGCCGGGTGAGCCGGCCGTCGGTGATCGCTTCGAGGTGGGCGCAGACGGCATCGATGTGCCAGCCGTGCAGGTAGGCCGCCGAGGGTTCGAGGACGTGCCAAGCCTCACGGACGAAGCCGGAGAGGCGCTGGCAGCGGGACCGGATGCGCTCCGCGTCATGTGCCAGCGCGATCCGTTCTGCCTCAGCCTGCCGTCGGGCCCTCTCCGCCCGGATCGCCTTCATCATCGTCGCCGGATCCGGCAAGCGGACCGAAGACAGCCTCGAGGGTGGCGAGCTGATCATTCGACAACCTGCTCAGATCCGCCACCGCGATGGGGCCGCCGTCTCGGCCGGTGTGCTGAACCGCTGCGAGCCGCGGGTGCATGTACGGGGCGGCGTCCTTCGCGAACCCAGCTGCCTCGTCGAAGCGGTCAGCCGCCCAGTGGTGCCGCATCGCGCCGAGGATGACTTCGAGGGGGGTGATTCCCTCGGCCGCGGCCTTCTCCGCGATCTGCCGCGTGCGCCGCGTCGCAGATCCCTGCTTTCGTCCGGCCCCCGGCCGCTTGCCGCCGCGTGCCACGTTTGATTACCTTTGATTTTTTTCCAGGAAGAGGACGGAAATCAAATGGCTGGAGACATCTCGCGGCGCTCGCCGCAAGCGGCTGGCATCGCGGCCAACGCGGTTCTCTCTCGGCTTCTGGACGCCCTGACCCACAAGGGCATCATGAACAATCTGGAGGTCAGCGAGGTGATGCGCTTGGCGGCTGCCGACCTCGGAAAGTCGGACGCCAGCGTCTACCGAGATGCAAAGGCTATCGTCGAAACCGAACTGGCGCCCGAGTTCTGGGACTGAAGGCAGAATCCGAGCAAAGAGGCGATCGGTTGACCCGTCGCCAGGATCGGAGGGGAGCACCCGCAAGGGAGCGCACACACACGCATCCGGTCGTCCTGAGAGCCGCATAGATTCAGAACCTGATTCGCGAGTCAAGCGGGTGCCAACTGATGCGGCTCGAACTGCACAGGGGTCGAGCGGCCGAAGATCGCGACCTCGGCCTCGATGTGCCCCGACTGCAGAAGCTCGGTGACCTGGGCGTAGAAGGTCGCGAGCGGCCCATCGACCACCTGCATCATCTCGCCGACCCGGTAGAGCGCGGCGGCCTGCATGCGCTCGGACTTCACGTTGCCGGAGAAGGCATCGGCGATGGCCTGCATGACGCCCTGCGGGATCCGCAGCGGGCCATCGACGCCGAGGATGGCGGTCACGTTCTGACAGCGGCGCAGGCGGCCGAGGTCGTCCTCGTCGGCCTTCAGGATGGCCTGACCGGTCACGGCATCGCGCTCACCCGGCACCGTCCCGACGCCGACGAACAGGTAGCCCGGGAACAGGTGCAGCACCGTGTCGATCTTCCGCCCACGGCGAACGATGGTGCTCTCGTAGACCGGCATCCACACGTCGAAACCAGCCTCGCGCAGCGCCTTCTCGGCCTGCCGGTCGGCCTCGCCCAGCGCCTCGTAAGTCGGCGCGCCGATGTCCCAGGTGGCGGCGACGTACCATGCCCGATCCACGTCGATGACGCGGCGCTCGCCGAACCGGATGTGCTGACGCTTCCCGCGGCTACGGCTCATCCAAACCTCCTGACGTCCTTGGCGACGTGATGGGCATTGCGCTCGGACACGGTTCCTTGGCCCCAGACGTGGGGCAGGTGCTCGTCGCACCACGATCCGTGGAGGTTGCCGGGCCCGACGTGGGTGCGGCGGCCGCAGAACCGGTGCTGGTCGGCGGGGGCGCGATCGTCGGTGCAGGCGAATCTGCACTGGCGGGTGCGCAGGTCGGAGATGGGCCAAGCGCCGTCGGGGTGCGTGTTAATTTCCGGCCTCACGATCGTGGCGGCGAAAATTAGCGTGGGCCCATCGGCCCGCACCTCCGCCACCACCTCAACCCGCTGATCCTGTTCCGATATCGGCATACCGATGACGGGTTCGACACCACCCTGGCCCGCAGGCTCCGGTTGCGCGGCGGTCCGTGCCTGCCGCTGCCGCTCAGCGATCAGCTTCCGACCCTGGCGGACGGCCTCGGCGGGCGTGAGGGGGCGGGTCTGACGCTTGGCCATCACGCGGCCTCGCCGATCAGCAGCCGCGGCGGAACCTTGCAGCCGGGCTGGCCGGGCGGAGGACCGAACACGGATTCGTCCCAGTTCCGCGGGTTCTCTCGGTGCCGGGCGATCCACGACCGGATCGACGTCTCGGGCCACAGGCCATGGCTGCCGAGGTCCACCGAGGGAACGTCAGCGACGGCAGTCGGCGTCGGGGCGAGCCCCTCGGCGGTACGGCTGGTGCGCTGGGCCTGGATCCGCTGCGCCACCGTGTCGGCGAGGAGCGTCCACGTCCGGATCGGCACCCGGCGATTCGCGGTCAGGTCGAGGATGGCCGGGACGATTTCGCGCTCAAGGTCGAGCCCATCGCGCTCCAGCATCACCATCGGGCCGACGGCGAAGTCCTGCACCCAGCCGGAGGGCAGCACCTCGCGACAGCGGCGCTCGACCCGATGGTAGTTCTCGCGGCTGTTCCAGGCCGGACGATCCGAAGCGGCGGCGCTCGCCCCAGGTACAGGTTCACAGGCGGTCGCCGGTATATCTCTTACTAGAGTCTTGTCCTGTCCTGTCTTGTCTATGGGTGAACGTAACGGTCCTCGTGACGTGGCGCCGACGACCACGTTACGGTTCTCGTGACGTACCTCGTTACGATCATCGTCACGTTCGACGTTACGTGCCTCGTGACGTTCCTCGTTACGTGAGGCCGTTTCATTGATTCCATTGGGCTTTTTGC
>WLOB01000139.1 GCA_009699505.1 Actinomycetota bacterium
GAGCTTGAGGTAGTCGCGGGTGATGCCGCCCACGGTCTTCGTGTCGAAGCCGTTGAAGCGGGCGATGCCGTGGTCCTCGTGGACGACGATGTCGCCCGTGCGCAGGTCGGCGAACGACTTGAGCGCGCCCTTGCGGCCCGAGCGCCGCCGCGACTCGTCGTCGGCCTCGGTCTTGCGCCGGCGCATGAGCCGGTGGTCCGGCAGGACCGCGAGCTCCATGCCCGGGGCGATGAACCCGTGCCGCAGGTCCGCGATGACGAAGCCCGCGCGGGTCCGGTCGAAGTCGCCGTCGCCGACCCACTGCGCCCGGACCCGCGAGAGGTTGTAGGCGGCGCGGTCGCCGTCGCCCTGCCGCCGCCACGTGACGACGGTGCGGTACCCCGAGCGCAGGAGCTTCTCGAGCTCGGTCTCCGCGCCGGTGAGGTTGCGGGCCGCCAGGTCGCCGGACTGGGCGTGCAGCTGCAGGTCCTGGTCCTGCAGCAGGCTCATGATCCGCAGCTCGGCGCGACGGTCGAGCTCCTCCATGATCGCCTCGGGCCTCACGTACAGGTGCCCGGCGTCCTCGTCGTGGAAGGCGGCGCAGACGTCGTCCCACTGGTCCCGCAGCGCGGGCTGGATCTCCTCGTCGGCGACGACGATCACCGCGGCGTCCTGCGGCACCAGGTCGAGGAACGGGCCGAAGCGGTCGACGGGCAGGAGGCTCGCGACGTCGGGGCGCTCCTCGCCCTCCTTCGCCGCCTGCAGGGAGTGGGCGATCTCGTCGCCCCGGTGCTCCGCGGCGAGCTCGGCGGCCGGGGCCACGTCGACCCGGTCCAGCTCGCCGAGGGAGCGCTGGGTGTAGACGGAGAACGCGCGGATCGACTCGATCTCGATGTCGAAGAGGTCCACGCGGACCGGGTTGTCCTCCGTCGCCGGGAAGACGTCGAGGATGCCGCCGCGGATCGCGAACTGGCCGCGGTCGTCGACCTGGTCCACGCGGGCGTACCCGCAGGCGACGAGGTCCTTCGCGCAGTCGTCGAGGTCCAGCAGCTCGCCCGTCCTGAGGCAGAAGCCCTTCGGGCGCAGCGCGGGATCGGGGACGGTCTCCGACAGGGCGGCGGCGGAGGCCACGACCACGGGCAGCTCGGCCTCGCCGTCGTCCTCCGCCAGGAGCGCGTCGAGCGCGGCGACGCGCATGCCGACGAGGTGCGGCGGCGGGGCGAGGTGCGACTCGTACGCCACGCCGCGCGAGGGGTAGAACCGCACGGGCCGCGGGTGCAGCCAGGCGCGCAGGTCGCGGGCCAGCTCGCGCGCGGACTTGTCGTCCGGGGCCACGACGAGCGCCGGCCGGCCCAGGCCGATGGCGCCGTCGACCCCGTCCAGCGCGCCCGCGACCACGAACGGCCGCATCGACGTGGCGACGAAGACCCGGCCGCCCTCGCGGGCGATGCGTGCGCCCGTGGGTTCGTCGGCGAGGTGGCGGAGGAGCGGGCGGAGAGACATGCGGCGGACCGGTGGGAGTACGGGCGGGAGCGCGGAGAGGTTGCCCTCCGGCCCGGCGAGGGGACGCGAGAAGGCCCCGCCGGGAGCCGGCGCGGCCGTGGTCGCACCCGGTCCGGTCGACGCCGGACGGGCCACCGATTGTACGGAGCGGGTGGACGGTCCGGTCGTCGGCGGAGGCCGGCCGGCGCGGGGCGGGCGGCCCCCGGCGACGGGCGCCGCCGGGCCCCTGGACGGATCGGCACCCGCGGCGAACGCCGTATCGGAGCCCGATCACGCTGTTCCGGCCCACGGGCGCGCTACCGTCTGGAGACGGACGTCTCGTCGCCGCGGCAGGAGCCGGCGGCGGGGCACCCGGGTTCCTCGCCGCCGCCGACCCAGTACCCGCCGCCATGCCCCATGTTTCGCACCTGACGTCCCGCGACGTCGCTCCCGCCGTCGAGGCGATCACCCCGAGCGACAAGTTCGTGCTCGAGGGCCTCACGTACGACGACGTGCTGCTGCTGCCGGGGCCGTCGAGCGTGCTGCCCAACGAGGTCGCGACGGGCACGTGGCTCACCCGCAACATCCAGCTCAAGGTGCCGCTGCTGTCCGCGGCGATGGACACGGTCACCGAGGCGCGGATGGCCATCGCGATGGCCCGCCAGGGCGGCATCGGCATCCTGCACCGCAACCAGTCCATCGAGGACCAGGCGGCGCAGGTCGACACGGTGAAGCGGTCCGAGGCGGGCATGATCCGCCACCCCGTCACTATCGGCCCGGACGCCACGATCCGCGACGCGGACGCCGTCATGGGCCGGTACGGCATCGGCGGCCTGCCCATCTGCGACGAGGGCGGCCTGCTCCTCGGCATCGTCACGAACCGCGACATCCGCTTCGAGAGCGACCACGGCCAGCCGCTGCGCTCCGTGATGACGCCGATGCCGCTCGTCACGGCCTCCCCCGGCACCTCGGGCGACGAGGCCATGCGGCTGCTGCGCGAGCACAAGATCGAGAAGCTGCCGCTCGTCGACGGCGACGGCCGGCTCGCGGGCCTCATCACCCTGAAGGACTTCACGAAGACGGAGAAGTACCCCTCCGCCTCGAAGGACGGCTCCGGCCGCCTGCTCGTCGGAGCCGCGGTCGGCGTCGGCGCGGACTCCCGCGAGCGCGCCCACGCGCTCGTCGACGCCGGCGTCGACGTCCTCATCGTCGACACCGCGCACGGCCACCAGCGCGGCGTGCTGGACACGGTCGCCCAGGTCAAGCGCGAGACGTCCGTCGACGTCATCGGCGGCAACGTCGCGACCCGCGGCGGCGCCCAGGCGCTCATCGACGCGGGCGCGGACGCCGTGAAGGTCGGCGTCGGCCCGGGCTCCATCTGCACCACCCGCATCGTGGCGGGCGTCGGCGTGCCGCAGGTCTCGGCGATCTTCGAGGCCTCCCGCGCCGCCCGCCCCGCGGGCGTGCCGGTGATCGGCGACGGCGGCCTGCAGTTCTCGGGCGACATCGCCAAGGCGATCTCGGCCGGCGCGTCGTCCGTGATGCTCGGCTCCCTGCTGGCCGGCTGCGAGGAGTCGCCCGGCGAGCTCGTCTTCATCAACGGCAAGCAGTTCAAGTCCTACCGCGGCATGGGCTCGCTCGGCGCGATGCAGGGCCGCCAGAGCTTCTCGAAGGACCGCTACTTCCAGGACAACGTCTCCGGCGACGACAAGCTCGTGCCCGAGGGCGTCGAGGGCCAGGTGCCCTACCGCGGGCCGGTCCAGGCGGTCGCCCACCAGCTCGTCGGCGGCCTCCGTGCGGCGATGGGCTACACGGGCGCGGCGGACATCACCGAGCTGCAGGACCACGGCCAGTTCGTGCGGATCACGTCGGCGGGCCTCAAGGAGTCCCACGCCCACGACATCCAGATGACGGTCGAGGCGCCGAACTACGCGGCGCGGCCCCGCTAGGGCCGACGAGTCCCCGCAACGCCCGACGGGCCCGCCACGGCGGGCCCGTCGTCGTTCCGGGCCCGCCACGGGTGCCCCGGGCCTCGCCGGCGTCCGACGCGGTCCGACCCGAGACGCTCGGGGCGGGGCCCGCACGTCCTCCGGGTGCCCCGAGCCTCGCCGGCGTCCGACGCGGTCCGACCCGAGACGCTCGGGGCGGGGCCCGCACGTCCTCCGGGTGCCCCGAGCCTCGCCGGCGTCCGGCGCGGTCCGACCCGAGACGCTCGGGGCGGGGCCCGCACGTCCTCCCCCTAGCCGTTGGGCTTGGCGGCGACGAGCTCGCGGTGGCCGAAGACGATCGACTCGGCGGCGTCGGCGGCGCGGGTGACGAGGTCCTCGACCTCGTGCTCGGCCTGACGCCACTTCCCCAGGACGTAGCCCGAGACGATCTCGGGGTCCGTGGAGTTCGGGCGACCCACGCCGATGCGGACGCGGCCGAAGGTCGGCTCGCCCAGCTCCCGCTTCAGGGACTTCAGGCCGTTGTGCCCGGCCAGCCCGCCGGCGAGGCGCCAGCGGACGTCGCCGAAGGTCAGGTCGATCTCGTCGTGCAGGACGAGGATGCGCTCGAGCGGGACCTTCAGCTGGCCGCGGGCGGGGCTCACGGACCGGCCCGACTCGTTCATGAAGGTCTGGGGCAGCAGCACGCCGACCTTGACCGGCGGCTCGCCCGGCAGCTCGCGGACGGTGCCCTGCCAGAACTCGCCGCGGAACTTGGCGCGCCCCTTGCCGAGCTCCCAGCGCCGCACGAGCTCGCGGGCGACCTGGAACCCCGCGTTGTGCGGGGTGCGCTCGTACTGCGACCCGGGGTTGCCCAGGCCGACGACGAGCCAGTCGACGGGCGTGGTGCCGCCGAGGAGGGCCATGGGGCGGGAGTCGCCGTGGACGGGCGGTGGTGCCGTCCGCGCCGCTCGACGCGCCGCCGCGGGATGCGCGGCGGGCGGAGCGGCGACGGGACGGCGGCCCGTCCGGGGCGGCTACTCGTCGTCGGAGGAGTCGGAGCCGTCGGCGTCGTCGTCGCCGACGGTCGTCTCGGCGGCCTCGCTACCCTCGGCGGCGGCGGCGCCGGCCTCGGCGGCGGCCTCCTCCTCGGCCTCGACCTCGGAGGCCAGGCGCGGGGCGGCCATCGTGACGGCGATCGGCTCGGGGTCGTCGACGAGGGTGGCGGTCGACGGGATCGCGATGTCGCCGATCGTCAGGTTGTCGCCGATGGCGAGGTCCGTGACGTCGATGGAGACCGACTCGGGGATCTCGTTCGGGAGCGCCTCGATCGTGACCTCGCGGATGATCTGCGCGACGATGCCGCCGAGCTTCGTCGCCTCGGCCTCGTCGGTGCCGACGACCTCGACGGGCACGACGGCCTGGATCTTCTGCTTCAGGTCGACGCGCAGCAGGTCGATGTGCACGATCTGGCCGCGGACGGGGTGGCGCTGGGCCTCCTTCAGCACGACCGGCTCGCTCGCGCCGCCGTCGATGGCGACGTCGATGACGGCGCCCTTGGCGGCGAGCGTGTGGCGCAGATCGCGCTCGTTCACGGCGATCGAGACCGGCTCGGCGGAGCCGCCGTAGATCACGCCGGGGACGCTGCCGGTGCGGCGGGCACGCCGGGCCTCACGCGAGTGGGCGGGTTCGCGGGAAGCGACTGCGAGCGAGGAAGAGTTCGTGGCCATGAGCGACGGAGGATCTTAGCCGAGACGGCCCGCGATTGCGGTGCCGTCCGCACGGGTGGTGCGCGTCGCGGACCGCGGGCGGTGGTCCCGCCGCGCGGCCCGGGCGGCGGGGCGCGCGGCGGCCGGCTCAGGCCCCGGGCGAGGCGACGCCGTCGGCGGGGTCGCCGTCCTCCCCCGTGCCGTCGGGCGAGGTCCGGCCGGGCGGGGACGGCGGGACGTCGACGGGCGTGGGCGGTGCGGGCGCCGTCTCGTCGACGCCGCGGAACTCGTCCTGGAGCACCCGCCACGCCGGCTTCTCCGAGAACCCGGTGTCGCGCCCGAGGAGGCCCTTGCCGTGCCACGGCGGGGTCGGCAGCGGGTTCCCACCGCCCCAGTTCGGCCGGACCCGGAACTCGCGCAGGCCCCACCAGATCGCGCCGTCGAGCCACGGGCGCGACCGGTAGACGGCGAAGTGGTGCGCCGCGTAGGCGGCCTGGAACGCGTAGGTCCCGGCCTCGGTCACCGGGCCGTCCCGGTTGGCCTCGGCGCCGGTCTCGGTGATCATGATCGCCTCGCGCGGGTTGCACTTCCGCAGGGCGTCGAGGAACGGCCCGAGCTGCGCGGGGTCGGCCAGCGGCTCGTTCGGGCCGCCGTACCAGCCGAAGTAGTCGTTCAGGCCGAGGAGGTCGACCGGCCCGTAGGCGCCGACGCAGCCGTACTTCACGCCGGACTGGCGGGCGTAGGCCATGGGCCGGGTCGGGTCGTTCGCGTCGACGACCTTCCGCGCCTCCCGCATGTAGCGGGCGATGGGCGGGCCGGGGTTCGTCGTCAGCTCGTTCGCCACGGACCACGTGAACACGGACGGGTGGTGCGCGTTGACCTGGATCGTCGTGCGCAGGAGGTCCATCGCGTTCTGGCGGATCGACTCGCGGGCCAGCTGGGACTGGCGCACCTGGTAGACGGGGATCTCCGTCCACACGAGCAGGCCCATGCGGTCGGCCTCCTCGAGGATGCGCGGGTGGAACGGGTAGTGCCCGCGGACCACGAGCCCGCCGAGCTCCCGCACCTGCTTCAGGAGCAGGTCCTGTCCGGCGTCCGTCAGCGCGCTCCCGTTCGGGACGTCCATCTCGTGGACGCCGCTGCCGCGCAGGTTGACGCCCCCGAAGTTCAGCTTGAGCCGGCCGCCCACCACGCGGATCGAGCGGATGCCGGTGCGCGCCCGGTAGCGGGCGACGCGCTCGCCCTCGCGCTCCCCGTCCAGCAGTCGCGCCTCGACGGCGACGTCGTAGAGCTCGGGGTCCTTCGGCGACCACACGCGGGGACGGCGGACCTGCACCGTCCCGGTCACCGTCTTCGCGCGCGAGCGGCCGAGGGCGGCGGTCGGGGCGAGCGAGACCCGGCCGAGCTCGACTGTGCGGCCGTCGATGCGGCCGGTCAGCGCGACGCGGCTCCGCTTCCGCGCGTAGTTCGTCGCGGTGACGCGGAAGCGCACGAGCCCCGAGCACCCCTTGCAGGGCAGGTCGGGGGTGATCTGCACCGGCGAGAGGTCGATGCCGTCGGCGTACCGCAGGCCGACCTCGCGGGGGATGCCGCCGTCGTTCCACCAGCCGCCGCCGGGGGTGCCGTCCTTCTGCGTCGAGCCGGGCGGGAAGTCGCCGACGTTGCGGCGGTTGTCCGTGCGCACCACGACGTTCACGCGGCCGTCCTTCGCCTGCGAGGCGGGGATCGTCGCCGAGAACGGCTCGTAGGCCCCGCGGTGGGAGCGCACCCGGACGCCGTCGACCCACACCGTGGCGCCGACGGAGACGCGCTCGAAGCGCAGCAGGAACAGGCCGCCGCGACGGGCCTTCTCGATCCGCGGCAGCCGCAGCTCGCGGCGGTACCAGACGACGCCGCCGGCCTGCGAGGCCGGGCTGTTGTCGCCCGCGTTCCAGACGTCGGGCACCGTCGTGGGCCCCCAGCCCGTGGCGGTGCGCTGCCGCTGCCAGGCGTTCTTCAGCCCGACGACGCCCTGGTCGCGGCGGATGAGCCAGGAGCCGCCGACCGTCCACCGGTCCGCCGGGCCCGCGTAGGCGCGTCCGCCGGTGGTCGGGAGCGTCGCGGCGGGGCGCGGGACGACGGGCGTCGGTGGGTCCGGTGTCGCCGGCGGGGCGGGGGTCGTCGGTGACGCCGGGGCGGTGGTCGCGGGGGCCGGCGCCTGCTGGGCGGCGGCCGGTCCGGCGAGGGCGGCCGACGCGACGGCGGCCAGGGCCGCCGCGCGCGAGGCGGCCCGGAGGGGGCGATGCATGCCTGCTCTCTAGCACGACGCGGGTCGTCCCCGCGCTAGTCTCGCGGGCGATGAAGCTCCTCTTCAAGCCGTTCGGGATCGCCGCCGGCATCGTCGCGACGAAGGCCTCGACCGCGATCTTCGACCAGGTCTGGCATCGCGTCGACGGCGGCCACCTGCCCAGCGCCGACGTCCGGGAGGACCCCGCGGGCCGGGCGGTCCTCGCCGCCGCGCTCCAGGCGGCGATCTTCGCGGGCACGACGGCGGCGGTCAGCCGCTACGGCATGCACGTGTTCGAGCACACCTTCGGCCACTGGCCGGGCGACCACCGCGAGATCGAGTCCGGCGCGGCGGACTGACCGCCTGCGGGCCTACCGCAGCCGGCGGAAGACCGTCCAGGTCCGGCGGCTCTTGCCGTCGGACGTCTTGAGCCCGCTCTTCCAGTCGCTGCGGCCCTTCGGGTCGCGCAGCTGGTACCAGATGAACGTCTTGACGCCGCTGCGCTTGGCGAGCGAGAACGCGGACTTCAGGTAGCTCGCGGCGCGGGTCGTCGGGGTCTTGAAGCGCCCCTCCGTCCGGTAGGCGAACTCCGTGATGTGGATGTTGCGCGCCGCGGTGCCCGACAGGCGCCCCGCGCGGGCGAGCTTCTTGATCTGCGAGACCGTCGAGCGCAGGTTGCCGTGCGTCCACTGGTCCTTCGCCGACGTCGCCTTCGTGGGCGAGCGGGAGAAGTCGTAGGTGTGCAGCGTGAAGCCGTCGCCCAGGAGCTTCGTGCGGGCGGCCTTCGAGCGGCTCGTCGGCCGGAAGGAGGAGTTCAGGTAGAGCGCCTTGCGGAAGAACGCCCCGGGGTTCGTCGAGGCGTCCCCCGAGCGGGTGTTCGGGGCGGCCTCGCCGACGAGGACCTTGGCACCGCGGTCCTGCTTCTTGATCTGCTTGTAGACCCGGTTGGACAGCCGGACCCAGGCCCGCTCCTGGCGCGTGGGCCAGGCGGTCTTGTAGTTCGGCTCGTTGAAGGTGAGGTAGCCGGCGAGCGGGAGGTCCTTCAGCTGGTCGGCGATGTCGCCCATGAAGAGGACGTAGCGCGACTGCGTGGTGGCCGAGACCTTGGACCCGGCGCGCTTTCCGCGGCCCATCGTGACGTAGGAGCCGACGAGCAGCCTGACCTTCGCGGCGCGGCCCTCCACGGCGGCGCGGCGGATCCGGGCGATCTGGTCGGCGGGGGCCGTCGTGGACCGCTCGTCCCAGTTGACCAGGACGCGGACGGTGCGGGACCGCGACGCCTTCGCGTCGGCGAAGAACGATGCGCGCAGGGCGGGGTCGTCGCTCAGGATCGCGTTGTCCTGGAGCCCCTTGGTCGGGGCGGCGTCGGCCGCCGCCGGCACCGCGAGCAGGGAGAGCGAGGCGAGGCCGGCGGCCACGACGCGCGAGGTGTTGCGGGACATGCAGGTCCTCTCGTCGGGGAACGACCGGGGATGATCGCAAACGCCGCGCCGGGCGACGCCGCACCCGGCGGCGGCCCCGGCGCTCCCTCAGCGCGCCCTGCGGATGATCAGGCCGCGCTCCTGGAGCGTGGCCAGGGCGTCCTCGAACGCGGTGAAGTTCCGGGCCGTGAGCAGCTCGACCGGCCGCCCGGCCGGGCCCGCGGTGCGCATCCAGCGGTGCAGCGTCGGCAGGCCCACCGTCTCGGCCGGCTCGGCGGTGAGCGTGAGAAGCAGCGCGAGCTGCGGCTTGTGCTCCATCTCGCCGCCGGCGATGACGCTCAGCGGGTCGGCGTCGAGGACCGCGAGCACCTCGTCGTCGGTGAGCCCGAGGCGCTCGGCGAGGACCTGGGCGGCGGTGGTCGACATCCCGTCGAGCGTACCGCGCGGGCGGGCCCGGCTCGCGAGGTCCGGGCCGAGCCGACGTCCGGCCGGTGCCCCGGACCGCGCCGCGGCTCCGACGCGGTCGGGCCCGCGACGTCCGGGCCGGGGCCCGACCCTCCCCTAGAAGAGCTGGTTCTCGCCCTGGAAGACCTCGGAGACCGAGTCGTCCGTGAAGATGGAGCGGATCGAGTCGGTCAGGAGGGCGGCGCAGGAGACGACGTGGACGTTGTCCGGGGCGCCGGCGCGCAGCGGGATCGTGTCCGTGACGACGATCTGCTCGAACGGGGCGGCCGCGAGGTTCTCGTACGCCTTGCCGGAGAAGACGCCGTGGGTGGCGGCGGCGTAGACCCGGGAGGCGCCGGCGGCCTTGACGGCCTCGCCGGCCGCGCGCAGCGTGCCGGCCGTGTCGATCATGTCGTCGACGATGATCGCGGTCTTGCCCTTCACGTCGCCGATGACGTGCCCGATCTCGGCGACCTGCTGCTGCGGCCGCTCCTTGTCGAGGATCGCGAGGTCCGCGTTCATGCGGGTCGCGAACTTCTTGTTCAGCTTGACGCGCCCGGCGTCCGGGGCGACGACCACGAGCTCGTCGTCGAGCTGCAGGTCGACGAAGTACTGCGTCAGCATCA
>WLOB01000014.1 GCA_009699505.1 Actinomycetota bacterium
CACCGTCGATCTCACCGGTGAGTGTCACTCCGTTGCCGTCCACTGCAGTTTCGACCGCCCGCGGGTCCTGGGTGGGTGCCGCCGACTCCTGCGTAACCGCTACATCGGGAGTGTCGGTCGGCGCGTCCGAGGAGCACGCTGCGCAGAGTAGGACGACGAGTGCGACGGATGTTCGGAGCAGCAGCGTGGCGTGACGGGTTCCGATGCGCGGCGAGACGGTAGCGATGTTCGATCTCCTCCGAGCGATGATGAAGTGACCCAAATTAACGACACTCCCAAATCCGATGTCAAGGTTTGTCGGTCGAATGAAGGACATCGCAACTTCGGCCAATGAGTAGGGTCCGCTCGTAAAACGCACGCATCGAGGATGAGGCCATGTTGAGTGAATTCCGCCCTTTTTCGTCAGCGCCAGCGCCAGCTCCCGCTCACCGACCGGCCACTGTCGACGAACCACTGCTGACTTACCGACGAAGGAGGCGGGTGCCGCCGCCTCCGACACCCGCACCCGCCACACGCCCCGGACGGGACCAGTACTGTCGCCAACCTCGCAGACACCGAACCCTTGCAAGCGCCACCCGCCACGGCGTATCCGACGACGCCGTTACGGGGATATCTGACGGTGGCGATTCGTCGACGTCTCATGCTTCTATCCAAGCGCCAGGCTTCTGCTTGGCGGGCAAACTCTACCTACCGGAGTGAAAGCGCGAGGCTAGACTTGGCTGGTCGTTTTCATACGATCAGCAGGATGAAACGTGCTCAGGAAGGGAAACTAGCGATGAGCCACCTACCGGAGAAGATCTCGCATGAACAATAGCTCGTACGATCCGTCGTGGATGCGATACGCGCTCGAGCGCATACGCACTTTGGTCGACGGGCCGAGAGAGAAGATGTCGGAGCAGCAACTGAGTGTATATACGTTCGCGCAGAACGCGATCGCGGGAGGAGAGCGGGTTATCAGAATCTTTGAGCGTGGCCCCGGTGTCTGGCTATGTCGAGTTTGCCTCGCCGAATGGAACGAACTTTCCGGTCCCGATCACGTCTATGGATGCCCTGAGTCGTAGTCGTTTGTGGCGGTTCCGTTTCCGCTCGTTCGAGGCGGCTCTCGGTTTTGCTGACCGAGACCGCTTGCGCGGTGCTTAATGGCAGGACGCACTTGGCGAACCGGTTTCGCGGCGGTGCACCGGAGACAGCCTGGCTCGGCTGCCACTTCGGGCTCGTCACGGTCGCGAAGTGCCACATCATCGTGGTGGCCGAGTGCGTGGTTCGAATCCCTATGCGCAACGGTCACTTGCCCGAACTATCGCTCCGAATGCGAAAGGGCTCCGGATCAGAGACTTTCCGACTTGTCGGACAATTCGTCTACTCGACTACAGTCGGGCGTTCGGCTCGATGCTGGCTATGAGCATTTTCTGGATCTGATCTGGATATCGGAAAATTCGTGGACTGAGCGCGAGCTCTCGCAGTCTCGCCGAGAAGCGACGTCGGTCGATTCCAAACTGCGTCATGATATCGACCTCGTCACCACCACCGAAGGGTGCCCAGAGGCTGAAGAACCGCACCATGAAGTCGTCATGGCGTTCTTCTTCTGTGCGCTGGTTTAGGTGTGCCGCGCCGCACCAGTCATCGAAAATGGCGGCCGCAGACTTGATCTTGTGCGGACGAAGTGCGGAGCCGACGGACTCCGAGGTTGCGGACGCCGTCGCGGTCATTTGAGTATTCACAGGTTCACCGACTTATTGTTTCAGGGGCAGGAACGGTCGTGCCGAACGTCTGCCACATCCGAGTAGTCGCACAGAAGAGGAGATTGCGCGCCGTTTCGTGCGCGAGAGCGGCAGTGGTATGAATCTTACTAGTTGAAAAAAAATTCATAAAAAGATTCGGTGGAAAGTGTCGGACGTGTGAACGGTGCCTCTATTCTGCCAAGACTGGGCTTCGATTGACGTGGTGCAGATTTCAACCGTCGACATAGTCGGCACCGTTTCAATGTCGTCCATGTCATCACCAAAGGTTTCCAAGTATGCTATCGGCGCTGAACTCGAAGGACACCAGAGTGCAGGTTCTGTTCGGATCGGATCTTTCTGTGCTTGCAGTACGCAATGCTGGACCCTCGACTGCCCGTCGCACGATCTGAACTGTCGCTTTCAGCCGCTAGGCCGACTCGCACTCCGGTGACTGTGGTTTGGAGAGTTGCACTCGCTCGCGTGGGTTGAGCCCGCCCCAAATACCGTAGGGCTCCTTGGAATTGACAGCATGGTCGAGGCAAAATTGGATGACTGGGCACTGTGCACACACCAATTTTGCTTCGCGTTCGCTTCGACGCAACGAGCCCCCACGGAGCGCGTCGGAGGGAAAAAACAACGCCATCGGCATCGATCGGCACGCGCCTCGTGTCTGCCAATCCCAGTGGTCTGTCTGCGGTGGCGGCAGGTCGACCTGCACTAGTTTCCGATACATCTCTAGTACTCCCCTTTGATCGAATGATCGTCGTTTTGTGTCTTGTCCGGCTGTCAGATCGGTCGCCCGCCCGGGATGCAAGATAGTCGTCGGATCGAACACTGACCGGCAACTGTGAGGACGGAGTGATCTCGGCAGTAGTCGACTATGGTTCCGAGATCTGTTGTGGCAGCTTCACCGACCGTTGCCTGACGGTCATTGCGGTACGAGAGACCGCCGACTGTCACATGACGATCCGTTCGAAGTAGAAGCAACTCGTATGGCGACCACTGAGGTGGTAACACGGAGTCGGATCTCGATTTTTCACTGCCACCGGGAGACCTAGCCCTAGAGGTCTAGCTTGTTTTCTGCGACGGCCGGCAGCACATCAGCGAGTGGCCATATGCTGCCAGCCAGGGCGCGTCGCCTTCTTTGGTCCGTCTGTCAAGCGACGGTCATCTCACCCATCGTGCCCCAACCCATTGTGTCGATGCTTTGGCTGATGATCTCGGGTGTTGATGCGAGCGCCCGAGGTAGCTCGTTCATCGCTTTCTTGAAATGGTCGCTGCCCACGTGTGCCCCGCCCGCCTCGCTGTCGCGGAATGCTTCGAGGAGCACGTAGACATTGTCTTCTTCGAGGCTGCGTGACCACTCGAACCACAGGTTGCCTACCTCGGCGCGCGTTGCCTCGGTGAACTCGGCTACGTGGTCCTGCCATTTCTCGGTCCAGTCCGGCTTCGTCTCGAACTTGACGACGATGAAGATCATCGACGCTCCTAAGGTGTGAGGATTGCGCGGCCACGGATGACACCGGCATCGAGATCGTCTATGGCACTCTGAAAGTCGTCGAGCGAGTACTTCGCGGTGTGCAGCACCACCGACCCACGAGCGGCCAAGGCCATGAGATCGCACAGGTCGTTGTAGGACCCCACGAGGTTACCGACGATGTTGATTTCGGAGGATACGAGGTCGATCGTCGGCACATCGATGTTCTCTCCGTATCCGACGACGTAGTAGCTGCCCGCTCCACGCAGCATCGCGATGCCCTCCTTCGTCGCGCCGCCTTCGCCCACGAAGTCGATGACGGCTTCTCCTCCGGCACCATCCGTCAGATCCAACACGTGCTCGACGTGGGTGCCGTCGGCGACGATTCCGTGGTCGGCACCGATCGACTTGGCGAGTTCGACAGCTGCTGCGTTACGGTCGACGACGACGATCTCGGCGGCGGTCAGCGACTTGAGAACCTGAATGCCGATGTGTCCCAGTCCACCTGCGCCAAGGACTACTACCTTGTCACGCGGCGTCAGTAGTTTCGAGGCTTTCGCCGCGGCGTGGTAGGCCGTCAACCCGGCGTCGGCCAACGCCGCCACGTCGGCAGGTTCGAGCGATTCGTCGATCTTGACGACACTGCGCGCCGACGTTTTCAGGTATTCGGCGTATCCGCCGTTGGTGTCGATGCCGGGAAACTGATTGGACGCACAGTGCACGTCGTCACCCGAGCGGCAGGCACGGCACAAGCCGCACGTGATCAGCGGATGCACGATCACCTTGTCGCCCTCGGTGACGTTGGTGACAGCCGAGCCGACCGCGTGCACCCATCCTGCGTTCTCGTGGCCGATCGTGTACGGCAGCTGAACGTTCGATTTTTCGGCCCATTGGCCCTCCAGAATGTGGAGGTCGGTGCGGCACACACCGGCTCCGCCGATCTTGACTACGACGTCGAACGGCCCGCTCGGTTCGGGAATCGGTAGCTCTGTCATTTGGAGCTTGTCGTGATAACCCACGACTTGCACTGCTCTCATCATGTTCATGTTCCATTCTCTCCCAGTCGATGTCAGGCGTCGACTGTGGTGCGGTCTGGGTCGTCATAGCGGGTACGTAGGAGCCCCCGGCAGAAGTGCGCGTTGCCGTCGATCGATATGCGCGTCGAGCGGGCGCGACGCAATGCCAGTGGGACATCGATCTGGGCGTACTTGTTTCCTTCGTGATCGACCATCACCACGCTGTCGGAGGTAGTGGGCAAACCGATCACTTCGCGCCGACGCAGCAGGGCTCCAGTGTTTTCGTCGTCGGGTAGCTCCTTCAACAGCACCTGACCCATCTCGCTGACCTCCCGCGTGGGATCCGCTCTCAGCAGTCCGGTCAGGCACCGTTCCATGGCGGCGACGTGGGCCTTGCGTAGAAAGATCGTCCGCAGGTCTTCGAGATCGTCCTCGGCTTCGTGGCCGAAGGTGCCGCGGTAGCCGGCGTCGGCCGCGAGGCCTGCGTTGATGATCGGGGAATCGTGGTGATCGTCGAGCTCGACGGTCACCTTCCTGGTCCAGTCGAGTTGCTTCAAGACGTCTTTGGCGTCCGAAGCCATCAGGTAAGCGAAGTTCGGCGCGCAGAACGAGGTGGGCAACCGCAGATGCACCACGACGTTGCCGCCTTCGTCGACCACCAGCGACGACACGAAATCGAGGTCGGTGATCGGCTGATCCAACTCGGGATCGATCACTGTTCCGAGGGCATCGAAGGCTGCCTCGTGCCGAGTTGCCATCGCTATGCTCCCACCAAGTGTTCTTCTGCCGCGTTCTCGGCGCCACGCGGGCCGGTTTCGGTTTCGTCTGCATCAGAAATTTGCAGTTCGGTCGGGACGTCGATGTCGTACATCTTCGCGGCGTTGAGTCCCAGGATCTTCTTCTTCTGGTCCAGCGTGATCGCCGGGTATTCGCTCAACTCCTCGGGGATCTGAAAGTCGACGAACGTCTCGATCAACCAGCGAGGTGTCCATAGGGCGTAGTCGGAGGAGAATTGAATGCGATCCTCGCCGACCCAGTACAGCAGTTCGCCGATGATCTGCCCGAAATATTTCGGACGGGTGTGCATGAACGGCATCGCAACCGCAAGTCCCGCATGAACATTCGGCTCCTGCGTCGCGATCCAGCAGAAATCCTCCAGCCGCGGCAAACCGCAGTGTTCGACGACGAAGTTCAGATCGGTGAAATCGGTCGCCACATGGTCGACGTCGGCGACGTCGAATGCGTCGCGGTCGAGCGGACGGATGGTCGGCCCCTTGTGCACGTGGATGTTCTTGATCCCGACCTCGCGGCACACCTCGAGATAGCGCCGCGTCCAGTCGTCGTCGAGCTTGTAGCCGCGGGAATCGCCGTGCCACTCGGCGGTGTAGAGCTTGACGCCCTTCAGCCCGAATCGTTCGGCGTCGGAACGAAGCTGATCGAGGCCGCGTTCGCCGTTGCGCGGATCGAAGTTGTGGTTGTAGGTCAGCTTGTCCGGGTGCGCGGCGGCCAGCGCCGACGCTTCCTCGGTCTGCCCGAATCCGTTGTTGTAGAACTCACCGAGGTGCGCCGGCTGGAAAATGGCGTGGTCGACGTACCCGACCTCGAACAGGTCGTGCATCAGCCGCTCGCCGCCCTGGTAGAGGTACTCGTCGTACGTCCACAATTCGCTCTCGGGGGAGAGGTTGCGGTGGTAGTCGTAGAAGCAGTCGATGAACTGCTTGCCGTGGATGTTGCGTTGGTTCTCCTTGCGCGCGTCCCACAGCGCCACGTGCGCGTCGACAATGAAGAAGCTGTCGTCACCTTTTGAGTACATCGATGCAGTCCTCTCTGTTCTGTGACTGGTGCCACAGTCGGTGTCACAGAGGGTAGGCGCGTGTGGAGGTCTCGGCTGTCTCACTTTGAGAAACGGAAAATTCCGCTCGGTAGACGGGCGGCGAGCGCTCTTGAAAGCTGAGCGCTTCGCTTCAGCGCAGCGATAGCTGCCTCCTGCAAGGCCCGGTTGCCACGGCAACGGAGGTTCGAGATGGCTGACAATGCGGCGGCATTTTTCGTCGATGCTGTCCCGCTGAAAGTTGCGTACTCGCGCTCCGGTTGTGCGCCCGACCGAACCGGTTCGGCTCAACAGACGCCGCCCCTGCCGGTGTCTGTTCTCCCTTATTTTCGAATCGCGCAACGCCCACTCGGTGCAGTGCTCACATTCTCAAACTGAGACGGATGAGACGTGCGTCACGGTGTTCAATGACGTTCACATCTTCCCGAGAAGGCCGACAAACCTGCCGGCCTCCAATCCAGGAGGGCACATTGAGTAGACAAAGCCTTACCAAGGCACACGCGAAGATTTCGGAGCTCACGTGGGAACCCACGTTCGCTACCCCTGCCACTCGCTTCGGCACGGACTACACGTTCGAGAAGGCACCGAAGAAGGACCCACTCAAGCAGATCATGCGGTCTTACTTCCCGATGGAGGAGGAGAAGGACAACCGTGTGTACGGAGCAATGGACGGCGCGATCCGCGGCAACATGTTCCGCCAGGTCCAGCAGCGTTGGCTCGAATGGCAGAAACTGTTCCTCTCGATCATTCCGTTCCCGGAGATTTCCGCTGCACGTGCGATGCCGATGGCGATCGACGCCGTCCCCAACCCGGAGATTCACAACGGGCTTGCAGTCCAGATGATCGACGAGGTGCGTCACTCGACGATTCAGATGAATCTCAAGAAGCTCTACATGAACAACTACATCGACCCCGCTGGGTTCGACATGACGGAGAAAGCGTTCGCGAACAACTACGCGGGCACGATCGGCCGTCAGTTCGGTGAAGGCTTCATCACCGGAGACGCAATCACCGCCGCGAACATCTATCTGACGGTGGTCGCCGAAACCGCGTTCACGAACACCCTGTTCGTTGCCATGCCTGACGAAGCAGCAGCCAACGGCGACTACCTGTTGCCGACGGTGTTCCACTCGGTGCAGTCCGACGAATCGCGTCACATCTCCAACGGCTATTCGATTCTGTTGATGGCTCTGGCGGACGAGCGGAACCGGCCCTTGCTCGAACGCGACCTGCGTTACGCATGGTGGAACAACCACTGCGTCGTCGACGCCGCTATCGGGACGTTCATCGAGTACGGCACGAAGGATCGCCGCAAGGACCGTGAGAGCTACGCCGAGATGTGGCAGCGGTGGATCTACGACGACTACTACCGCAGCTACCTCATCCCGCTGGAAAAGTACGGTCTGACGATCCCCCACGACTTGGTCGAAGAGGCATGGAATCGGATCACCAACAAGGGCTATGTACACGAAGTTGCCCGGTTCTTCGCCACCGGCTGGCCGGTCAACTACTGGCGCATCGACACCATGACCGATACGGACTTCGAGTGGTTCGAACACAAGTATCCAGGGTGGTACAGCAAGTACGGCAAGTGGTGGGAGGAATACAACCGCCTCGCCTACCCGGGGATCAACAAGCCGATCGCGTTCGAAGATGTCGGCTACCAGTACCCGCACCGCTGCTGGACCTGCATGGTCCCTGCCCTCATCCGTGAGGACATGGTGGTGGAGAAGGTCGACAATCAGTGGCGCACCTACTGCTCGGAAACCTGCTACTGGACCGACGCAGTGGCATTCCGCGGTGAGTACGAAGGCAAGGACACCCCGAACATGGGCCGCCTCACCGGCTTCCGCGAATGGGAGACCTTGCACCACGGTAAGGATCTCGCCGACATCGTGACAAATCTCGGTTACGTCCGCGACGACGGTCAGACACTCGTCGGTCAGCCGCACCTCGATCTGGACCCGAAGAAGATGTGGAAGCTCGATGATGTCCGCGGAAACACCTTCCAGAGTCCGAACGTACTGCTGAACCAGATGACCGAATCGGAGCGCAACGCGCACATCGCCGCGTACCGCGCCGGGGCAACTGTTCCTGCCTGATCCACGACTCGGCGGGCAGTGCCTGAGCGCAGGCGCTGCCCGCCGCATCCAGCATTATCAAACCCTTCGATTCAGGAGAGATCCTCGTGGCCGACACACACCGAATCACGTTCGAGCCGGTCGACATCGAGATGGAAGTCCGCGAAGACGAACACATCCTCGATGCGGCGTTCCGGCAAGGAATCCACCTGATGCACGGCTGCCGCGAGGGACGTTGCTCGGCGTGCAAGTCATTCGTACTCGACGGCGACATTCAGATGGAGAACCACTCGACGTTCGCCTGCAACGAAGCCGAGCAAGATGAGGGCTTCGTATTACTTTGCCGGACAAAGGCTTACAGTGACTGCACCATCGAACTGCTCAACTTCGACGAGGACGAGTTGCTCGGCGGCATCCCGATCCAGACCGTCACGACACGGGTAGCCTCACTCGAAGCGGTCACCGCCGACATCGTTGCCCTTCACCTCGAACCGGTCGAACCTGCCGTGTTCGAGTTCAAGCCGGGTCAGTACGCCGACTTGACAATACCCGGGACGGACGAAACTCGATCTTTCTCGATGGCGTCGACTCAATCGACACCCGACCACGTCGAATTCTTGATCAAGAAGTACCCCGGCGGCAAGTTCGCGGCTCTGCTCGACGACGGTATCTCGGTCGGTGACGAAATCACCCTGACGGGTCCGTACGGTTCGTCGACACTCAAGGACGGTCACGTCTTACCGGTGGTGTGCATCGGCGGCGGGGCAGGTATGGCCCCGATCCTGTCGTTGGTCCGTCATATGAAGGAATCGGGCAATACGCGCCCTGTTCACTTCTACTACGGTGCCAGGACTCCCGCTGATTTGTTCTACGTCGACGAAATCAATTCCCTCGGTGAGGGGTTGGTCGATTTCACGTTCGTTGCGTGCGTGTCGGACGCGGCAGGAGTCGCGTCCTCCGGATCGATTTCGGTCGAGGAAGGAAACGTCACCGACGTCGTGCAGCGTCTCGAGCCGAACATCTCCAAGGCCGAGGTCTATCTGTGTGGGCCTCCCCCGATGGTCGATGCGGCACTCGATCTGCTCGACGTATGTGGAACTCCGACGGATCAGATTTTCTACGACAAGTTCACCAGTCCGGCGTTCGACTAGAGCGACCGCGCCGCCTGGTCTCCGCTCGCGAAGACCAGCCCACCTCAACCGAGAGGACCGACATGACTGCAACCCAAGAGACGACTGCCACCACGGAGCCGAAGCAGCGCAGCTTCCCGAAGATCGAATTCACCGACTCCGAAGCCGGAGCCAAGGAGTTCCCGAGCTCGAAGAGCCGTACGTACAGTTACTACACGCCGGCCAAGCGTCGGGCGACGATGTACGAAGATGTGACTGTCGATGTGCAGCCGGACCCCGACCGGCACCTGACTCAAGGCTGGATCTACGGTTTCGGCGACGGACCCGGCGGCTACCCGCAGGAGTGGACGGTCGCGAAGTCCTCGAACTGGCACCAATTCCTCGATCCCAACGAGGAGTGGGACCAGACGATCTTCCGCAACAACTCGGCGGTGGTCCATCAAGTCGAACTCTGTCTGAGCAACGCCAAACGCGCCCGCGCCTACGACGGGTGGAACACTCCGTGGCTGAAGTTCATCGAGCGCAACGTCGGTGCATGGATGCATGCGGAGAACGGCCTGGCGCTGCACGTGTTCTCCTCGATTCAGCGTTCGGGACCGACGAACATGATCAACACCGCCGTTGCCGTGAACGCTGCGCACAAGATGCGGTTCGCGCAGGATCTCGCGCTCTTCAACTTGGATCTGTCAGAAGCCGATGTCTCCTTCGACGGCTCCGCGCACATGGAGGTGTGGCAGGACGCACCCGAATGGCAGCCGACCCGCGAAGTCGTCGAACAGCTGACGGCGGTCCCGGACTGGTGTGAACTGCTCTTCGCAACCAACATCGTATTCGAACAACTCGTCGGTTCCTTGTTCCGGACCGAGCTGGTGATGCAGATCGCCGCCCGAAACGGCGACTACATCACTCCGACCATCGTCGGGACCGGTGAGCACGATTACGACCGCGATCTGAACTACACGCGCACCCTGTTCCAGCTGCTCACCCACGATCCGGATCACGGCGATGCCAACCGTGCGCTGTTCGGGAAATGGATGACCCTGTGGGTTCCCCGGTGTCTCGCGGCTGCTCGTGCGTTGCAACCGATCTGGTCGCAACCGGCCGACAAGGCCGTCACGTTCGCAACGAGCTTGGATGCAGCGACCGCCAAGTTCACCGTTCTGCTCGAATCGCTCGGCCTCGACATCCCCAAGGAGCTTTCGCTATGACCATGCATTTCGGATCGGACACCGAATTCTCCAACAAATGCGGCGTGACGTTGATGAACACACCGATCGGACGTGTTGTCGCCGAGGTCATGGGCTCCAAGCCCGGAGTCGAGCTCACCGAGTATCCCTCGATGATCCGCGTGGACGGCGTCAAGCTTCTCTCGTTCGATTACGACGAACTCACCGATGCCCTCGGTCAGGACTTCGACGGATCTGTGTTCGAGGAGATCAGCTCGACGCACTACGGCCGCATGGTTCATCTCGATGACAAGACGATGCTCTTCGCCAGCCCCGAAGACGCAGCCAAGTACATCGGCTTCGACCTCGCCGAGCTCCCCTGACCAACCAACTAGTTGGACCACCGACCGACTGACCGGCGGGCGTCCGAGCGCATCGACGAACTGCCCCGCGCCGACGCCCGCCCACAGTTCGCAGGCCCGTTGAACCCAGAAGTTGGAGCGAACACCGTGACCACAACCTTGCGCCCGTGCACGACAGCCGACATCGTCGACGCACTCACCTCCGTCACCGATCCCGTCCTCGACGAACCGATCACCGGCCTCGGGCTCGTGCATTCGCTCGTGATGGCCGACGATGCCGTAATCGTGCGCCTGCGGATACCTGCGCATTTGTTTCCCTCCGACACTGCCTACCTGATGGTGTCCGAATCTGTGGATGCGTTGCGCGGCATCGAAGACATCGGCCGTGTCAGCGTCGTGCTCGACGATCACCCCGACAGCGACGCCATCAATGCGGTGACAGCTGCAGGCGTGGGATACCGCGGCCGTTGTGAGTTCCTCACCGCCGGTTACGACGAGATCGAAGCGCTGCGCGAGGAGTTTCTGTACAGGGCGCACAGCGCGGCCGTGGAGCGCTCGCTCGCAGCGCATCTAGCGCAAGAGGACGAGACAATGGACTGCGCCGGATCGCTCACCCTGCGAGATCTCAGAGGTCAAAAACACACGACCGCGTTGCTTCGCCGTCGCAGTGCACTCGGATTGAGTATCTGCCCTAACAGCCGAGTGTTAGTCGATCATCACGGTTCTCCGATTGCGGCAAAGCAGCTTTCATCGAAGCTGCGGTCGGCGATTTCGCTCAGGCTGTCGGAGGGGAGCCGTTCGTATTTCTGCCGTGCACTACTGACTTCGTTGTTCGGCAACCACGAGCACTTGGTTGCAGAACCTCACGTAACCGACCTTCGGACCCGAAGGACATGATGCAGGTCGGCCGGAAACCTGGCCGACTCGTGTCTGCTCAAACCGCGCAATCGTTCATCCAGATTCACATCGAAAGGATTCGTCATGGCCAAGGAACTGCGGTTCAATACCGAAGCGCGCGCGCTGCTCGAGCAGGGCGTCAACGCTCTTGCAGATGCGGTGAAAGTGACTCTCGGGCCCAAAGGACGCAACGCAGTACTCGAGAAGCTGACCGGACCGCCCACCATCACCAACGACGGCGTCACGATCGCGAAGGAAATCCAGCTCAGCAACCCCTTCGCCAACATGGGTGCCCAGCTGGTCAAAGAGGTCGCGATGAAGACCAATGGTGTCGTCGGCGACGGCACCACAACCGCGACCGTCCTGGCGCAGGCCATGGTGCGCGAGGGACTACGCGCAGTCGATGCCGGTGCCAATCCGATGCGACTACGTCGCGGAATCGAGACCGCGGTCTCGGCGGTCGTCGAGGCGCTTCGCGCCCAAGCTGTCGAGGTCGTCGGAAGCGCTGATCTCGAACGAATCGCCACTCTCGCAGCGAGCGACGACGAGGCGATCGGTCAGGCCGTGGCCAAAGCGGTGGAATATGTCGGAAGGTCGGGAGTGGTGACCACCGAGGAGAGCGAGAGCCTCGGCATGTCCGTCGACGTCGTCGACGGAATCGAGTTCGACCACGGGTTCATCTCCGGCTACATGATCACCGACCCAGAGCGGGCCGAATCGGTGCACGACAATCCGGTGATCTTGCTGACGAACAAGAAGATCAACCAGGTTCAGGACATCATGCCCAGCATCGAGGCGGCCAAGCGCGCGGATCGCCCGCTCGTCGTGATTGCCGAGGACGTCGATGGACCGGCCTTACAGCTGCTCGTCGGCGGCAATATGCACCACACTATGCAATCGGTGGTCGTACGCGCGCCCGGTTTCGGTCACCGACGTGTCGCAGAGCTCCAAGATCTCGCCGTGGCCCTCGGTGGCCAGGTCATCGCCAAAGACACCGGCCTCGAACTCTTCGAGGTGACGTTGGAACAGCTCGGTTCGTGTGATCGCATCACCGTGACCGAACACTCGACCACAATCGTCGGCGGTGCCGGCGATCCGAAGTTGCTCGATGCCCGTGTCAGTCAGCTTCAAGCGCAGTTCGAGCGGTCCAAGATCGACGGCGATCGTGACAGTCTCGAACAGCGTATTGCGCGCCTGACCGGTCGCGTTGCCGTCGTTCGCGTAGGCGGTGCCACCAGCGTCGAGCTGAAGGAGCGGATGCTCCGAGTGGAAGACGCCCTGGCCGCCTCTCGTGCCGCACTCGAGGCTGGAATCGTATCCGGAGGCGGCACAGCTCTCGCGCAGTCGCACCGCGCACTGTCCGAACTCGAACTCACCGGTGATCAGGCTGTAGGCATCGAGGTCGTACGCACAGCACTGACCGAACCGCTGCGGTGGATTGCGATCAACGCCGGGTATGAGGGCGAAGACGTGGTCGAGGTGGTCACCGGACTCCCGATCGGCCACGGATTCAATGCTCTCACCGGCGAGTACGGTGACATGTTCGACGACGGAGTCATCGATCCCTTCAAGGTGACGCGTGCGGCACTCGAAAGCGCGGCATCGATCGCTGCCTTGCTCATCACCACCGAGACTGCTGTGGTGGAAGAGGTCTACGGCAACCCCGGCGCAATTATGGCCCCCGGATTCGGGGACCTCGCCGAAGGAATGGTCAGACCCTCGAACATCTACTGACCCAATCCGTATCGAGGTCCGCCGCGGACGAGTGCCGTCCGCGGCGAGCTATCTGTCGTCGCCGAGGTTGAGGTCACACAGGCTCTTCGTTCACGAGTATCCGGGAACAGAATCTGCGCTGGTACCGAGCTCAGCTCGACATCTTCTTGCTCGAATGGCAGGCAGAGACGCAGGCAATCGAGATTTTCTCGAACGTGGATCGGCCAATGAACCGACACCGATGAGTGGTGCACAGCCCGACTGCTCGCGCAATCTTGGCGGAGCGTTTACTGACGGTCGTCGCGAGCAGCAGACAGCCAGCGCCGGCTAGAGCAGCGAATCTCATCGGGACGTGCTCAGAGCGAAGGCTTGGGGCACTTCGACTGGGTGGCGGTCCTCCGTGTGAAGGAACCGGATGAGCCGTCAGGCTGCGGGTGTGGCCCCGCGCGGCGTGGGCGGGGCCGTCCGTCCGGGTAGAGCTGGAGTGGCTGGATCGGTTCCGTCGGTGCGAGGTCAGCCGAACAGGCACTCATACCCGCTTGGGCAAAATTTCTGCTGCGATGTGGTCCTAGCTCCCGACATGTAGCGGGTCGCGGACATGTTATGAATCGAGCGAGCTGTACGCTACGCGGGAGGTCATGGTGTCGGCCGCGCCGTTGAACGCGCCGAAAGCAGACTGGAGCAGCTCGTAGGCAGGGGCCAACTGAGTCTGCTCGATCTTCGCTACCGATGAGACGGTCCATCCAATGATCCCGTCGTGTCCTGGAACCGGCTTTCCGAAAAGATCGACCAAGGCTCCGCGGCGGTATCCACTCTCCACTAGGTCGTCTTCGGTGTACCAGTCGTCTCTACGGTTATGAACGTATTCGTTCTGGCCCCTCTGTAGCTCCTTCACGTGCCAGTCGTTGTCGGGCGATTGAGTTGCAGGTTCGGACATTTCAGATCCCCTCCGGCGAGTCGCACATCAGATGAGCTGCTTCGGACTGGGCGATTCTATCGCCGCTCCTATTGACCGTTCAACGTGTGTTTCTGAAAACCGAACTGACACTGCGGCGCGCCCCTCCGCCGGTGAAGGGGGGGTTTGCAGCTCGGCAACTCGTTTGTTGGCTACGCTGGCCATTATCGAGTTCGTGACATTGTGTGATCGAAAGGTTCTCCGGCTGTGGCCAAACGCGTGACAACCCAATTGGTGGACGATATCGACGGGTCCGTCATCGACGACGAATCCGGCGAGACGGTCGAATTCGCAGTCAACGGTGTTGAGTACACGATCGATCTGAAAGCGAAGAACGCCAGCGAGTTTCACAGGAAGATCCACTACTACATCGAGCACGCGGTACGAGTCGGTGGCCGTAAGCGTAAGCCCTCCCCCGCCGGCGCGACGACGCCCTCGAAGACCGGGACACCGGCCACGCGTGACCCGGCGCAGACACGGGCAATCCGGCAGTGGGCAGCCGACGAGGGGTACGAGATCAACGACCGCGGGCGCATCCCGGCCGCCATCGAAGAGGCGTACAACGCCGCTCACTGACCTGCTTCGACCGTCGTCGACGAGGAACTGTACCGCGACGATGGCCTCTATGATTTCGTGCCTTTGCGTCGATGAAGCGGTCGATGTATTCCAGCACCAGCGGTCCGTCGTCTGGATCTGGCGACCTCCCGTGCGGTCCCACGCCAGGGCGCGGTGTGATACGACCACTTTAGATATTCAGGGTTACCAGTTATCTCTGCATGCTGTTGTGTGGCAGTGGTTTTCGCTCGCGCCCTGCCGCACTGGCCCGTAGGTTTTCGATGGAGCGGCTTGGGCGAACAGTCCTCAAGCCGACGCGTCCGGACTACCCGATGGCGTCCGCCATCGTAATGGGCGTGCACGGGAAGAGATCGCCAGGCAATCATTCTGGCGGCCTCTGGGCCTCTACGTGAGCTACCTGGCCTCGTCGATGATCGAAGGTCATCGAGCCGATCTCGTCCTGGCCCAAGTTCGTGGAGGCGACAAGCTTCACCGGGGTTATCGTGTCGGACAGCTCGTACGCGATCGCGTTTTGGACGGTGCCGCCCTCCTTGAGCTTGTTCATCTGTGAGTCCAGGAATGCTGCGTCCGGCAACGAGCCGACACCAAGCTTGTTCTCCGCGTCGGGATCGTTGTCCTGGTATGCCTCGGCTAGGCGTATCCACGCCGTCAACGGATCCGTCTCCTCGCCGGAGACGTTCGTTGTGTCGTACCAGAATGCGATGACGGGCTTCTCGCCGTACTCGTTGCCCTCCTCGCCCACTTGAATCGTCTTCACGTCGTTAATCTTGATGACGACGTCCTCCGTCGTGAGTACATCGTTCTGGAACGACGCCTCCGCCGGTGCCTCGGCCGGCGCGTCGACGGCGACCGTCGAACCCGGCGCTGGTTCGGCAGTCGATCCTGCCTCACTGCAGCCGACGAGAGCGATTGCCGCGATACCGACAATCGCGCTGGTGAGAGAGACCTTATTGATGCAGTGCACGTGCTGTCTCCTGGTGGATCCATTCCTGCCGGGTCCAAGTCCACACACATGTCCCGAAAGTTTCGTGCCTGGACCGCAGACCCGGTAGTCAGCTTCGGAGTGATCTGACGCTCGAAGCTGACAACCGACGCACGGAAAGTTTCCCCTCGCGCCTCAGGCAGGTCCTTCGCGAGATTTCGCCGAGACCTGACGTCTTCGTTGATGAAAGCCGGAGTCGCATCAGGAACTTGCGTCAACCAGTGCGCAGTCAGCGCGTTTTCGTACGCGGTGCGTACGAGCGGCATCGCGACCAGTTCGGCAGCACCTGAGCGGATCAACGTGATCGCCGCCGCCGATGTCTCGGTGACCTGGGACGTCAGTGCTAGGACGATCGCCGCAGTCATGGGATGTTCAGCAGCATGAGGGACTGGCGACGCCTCGTTCCCACGTCGAAACCTGTCAACACGCACCCGTCCGAGCGATTGGTACCCGACAGCTTTTCCACCCGCACCGTACCCGTCCAATGTCACCACCAGATCCGATCGCTGCGTCACAGTCCTCATGCCAAGGCGTCCTGACTACCTGCGGGCGTTCGCTGTCGTAGAACAGCTGGCTGGAACGGCGCGGTGATCGCTCCGAGGGCGGCCATAGGAAGCGCAAAGACGAGCAAACTCGAGTAGGAGTCACTTGCGATGCTGAAGAACCCGGCGACGAACGAGCAGAGGAGGACGACGACGGCGATCCAAGACGACGACCTTCGCAGTGCCACAGCCGCCATTGCTGGTGTCGTCGCAAGCAACAGTCCCACGCCGACGAGAGACCATACCCCCAACACGGCGATAGCTCGGTCACCACACTGGTAGGTACCGCCCTCGCCGATCTTCTAGCACGACATTGACAGGTCGAACATTCTCAGCGATGTCGCGTTCCAGGCGGTGAATATTAAGGCGGCCACGGACGTAGCCCACCACGCTGATCGCACCATGCCCGCAGCCTAACTTTCACATGCGGACGGATCTGCCCTCAGCGCCTGGCACCAGGTCCACGGAATCGCGTAAAGAGCTACGCCACCGACGGCTGGGCTGCAGGTCTTAGGGGAAGTCCCAATAGAGTTCGCTGTCCTCGACGTAAGGAACCCACCCTTTGCAGGGGCGATTGGTCTCTAAGGAGTCTGCGACGTCTTGGAGCATGGCCCCGATCGACGGCCAACGCATGGTGCCTTCGTCGACGCCATCATCGCTCGCGAACCCAACCACGCATCCTGCGTCATCCCCATCGCGGGTGTCGACTACCAGGCGGCAGCGGGTGCTGTCAGCTGCAATCGGAATGTAGCTGGAAACGTAAGTGAACGCGGTCGTGCCCGCAGGATCTGCCAGCAGCCGCCGGCCTTCGATTTTTTCCATTTCCGTGGTTGGTCCCGCCCAAATCCCCACGAGGCTCCGCCAATCGCGTACGAGCTCTGCCAATGTCATCGGCCGGTATCCAGGCAGAACCTGGGGGAAGGCCCGACCGTGATCGCTACCGTTGTGCAGAGCGAACCACTCCCTAAGCTCTGGCGTCCATGTTGTACCGGTTGCGATCTCAGCGTCTCGAACGGTCTGTGGTTCGGCGGGCGGGTTGAGTCCAGCGGCAGTTACGGGGGCGTTCGCGTCGCACCACGAGAGAAGCCGCGCCCACTGGTCCGCAAGGCGGGTCATGACCGGATCCTAGCGGCGGATAGATCCCCCTGTTTCGACACCTCTCGCGTGTCCCCCGTCGGGGCGTAGAGCAATAGGACCACTCTTGATATGCAGTAACCAGTATTGTCTGAAAGAGTCTGCTGCGCATGGTAACTCGCACCTACCTAATGTGGCTCTTCTCGTGCTCTACCCCCGCTCCGGCTGAAGGGTCAAACGCGTTTCGCGCGAAACCGTGTCAGTGGCAAGGCCGCGCGGCGACACTGGCGTGAATAAAATTGGTTGTCGTATGAGACATGATGACCCGGAAACGCCTGGTCTGGCCGAGAATTGCTCGTATTCTATCGCTACTTATACGAATGCATTTCGTTAGCGTGGGAGTCTAACCATCATGGGCGACGACGAGAAGAAGACCTCACTGGAATCAGCTACCGCGCTCGCGGAGAGCATCACGAAGTTCCTCGCGGCCACCAAAAGCGCGGAAAACGAATCTACGTCCGAGGCTCCGCCGACCGAGGCTGCCGACGCCGCGTCGTGGGTCCGCAAAAAGTACGACTCCATGATCAAGTGGATGCTCGGCGTGTTCGCCAGCATCGGGTTGCTCATCTTCGGCTCGGTTCCCTTCTTAGGTGTGGCAGGAAATATCCTTCAACCCTTGTCGTATGCGGCTCTAACCGTGGCAGGCGTCGGCCTCACAGTCATCATCTACGCCGCAACAGCGGGGTACGAACCACAAGACGCGAGCCTCGGCGAACTGCAAAATACATTCGAGAAGCTGGAAATCGGTCACTCTTCGACCCTCAGGAAATGGCTGATGTCGACCAAAGGC
This sequence comes from Actinomycetota bacterium, assembly GCA_009699505.1. Taxonomy (GTDB): domain Bacteria; phylum Actinomycetota; class Thermoleophilia; order Solirubrobacterales; family Solirubrobacteraceae; genus Patulibacter. The sequence continues at coordinate 18,374 of WLOB01000014.1, forward strand.
TCTGGTCACATTTCGACCTTCAGGAAATGGCTGGCGTCGCGCAAAGGTTCAAGGAACAAGGCCAGCGCAGTGCTCAAAAAAACCTTGGAACGTTCCACGGAGGCGTCTGCTCATCTAGGTCCCAACGTAAAGACGGTCGGTGGATTGATTCGAGTCATCGGCACACTCGAAACCGAATTGTTGAGATGCGAAGTCGGCGATGCAGGTCTCGACATCGTAGACCGAGGCGCGGCCGACACCGCGCGGCCGACTCCGCGACCGCGACCGCGACTGCGACTGCGACTGCGACTGAGACCGAGGCTGCGACCGACACCGCAACCGAACCGGCGACCAAACCCGCGACCAAACCCGCGACTGTCACCGACACTGAGACCGCGGCCGACGCCGGCGGCCGAACTCGTAGAACGTCGGAGCAAGGTCTTCCGAGAATCCGCGGAGGCCTATATTCGCGGTAGAAACGAGCAGTTGATCGCGGAGGTGAAGGCGATCATTGACGTTCGATCGGCAACACCTGCGCTGCCTGGCGATGTGCTCGGGGCCTTGAACACTCAGATGGAGAAGCGAGCTGCTCTGCTGACACCGGATGATGCGATGGCTCTAGCCGCCGGTGGAGAGGTGGCGGGACGGCGTGCAGCGTTGAGCTTTGCGCTCGATCGCTACCTCGATCATCGGGCACTTGTACTTCAGGAGTCTGCGGTCGCGCAGCTCAGGGGCAACTTTCGGAGATCCCGGAAGTTGTTGATCGTTGGCGCTCTCATCACAACGGCAGGCGGGGTGCTCTACGCCGGCTCGGTGACCCAGAATGCCGCAGCTGCCGACGCCCCCGCAACGGGTACGTCCTATCCGGTCGTACAACTCACCGTGCCTCGGGGAACTGACAGCTGGGACAAGCTGGGCGATTGCCGGTTCCTCGAGACGACGCCTGTTGAGTCGGTGTCTGCATACAAGTTGTCCGACACCAAGTTCGTCTTGGATGGACCGGACTGCGCGGGCTCGGCGGTGGAATTGAAGGTCGGAGAATTTACTGCCGTTCCCTCCTGACGTCGAGTCGTTTGACACCGACCGTTCCCGGGGCCCCGAAAGGGTGACCGACTGGGGATTATGCTCGGCGGGTTGCCAGCAACGGTAGGGCTCGTACCGTTCGTGAGCGTCGCCTCGCCCAGTCCTCGAGCATGTCGAATGTGGGATCTGAACTGTCGGTGCTAGCTCTGATTGCAGACGGCGATCCGTTCACCAACAGTTCGACTGGCATCGCTACGAGCAAGTGGCCAGCCGAGGCGGGTAGTTCATAGACGGCAGTCGCCGTTTGTTCTGGCAGCAATGCAGTCGTGAACCGAATGTGATTTCTCGATGTACCGTGCTCGACGACATCCGCGACGCCGTACACCAGGTGCGCCCGGACGCCTCGTTCGAGTTCCGCGAGCCGTACATCGGGCCCGGTGCCACCTCACGAACCACGATGATCCGGGTCAACGACTGCCCGATGAGCCCCGCGCGCAACCGCATCGGAATCATCGACCTCCGTCTCGCGACGTCCGGAGTGGCCGTGCACGCCGACCCTGTCATGTGGGCCGATGATGACACCCCGGAGCGTGTCGCGCAGCATCTGGTCAACACCCTGTTCGGCGTCCCTCAGATCTCGATGGACCTGCTGACACTGCGTCCCGAACACCGACGCGTGCTTCGCTTCTGGCTCGCCTTCATCAATGAGAACCGAGATACCCTGTTGCACGGCGAGTTCCGCCCACACCGGCCGGACCTCGACTACACGGTCGCCACAGCGCTTGGTGGGGACCGTGTAGTTACCGTGCGCTATCAGCCCGTATCCGTGGACTCGCCCGATCGTGACTGGCACCGCTGGTCCATCGTCAACGCGGACGAGCCCATCATCGACATTCATACTATCCGCGGTGCCGACGTCTGCACTAGGTCTCTGACCGTGTACGACGCGCAGGGCGAGGTGATCGAGACGTCCACTCACACCGAGATACCACTGCGCATCACCGTACCTACCGGAGGGCTGGCGGTGTTCGACACGGTCTGACTGCCTCCCTAGTTGCGGTTCTGGCCTCGGCTGTTCGCGCCGGTAGGTAGGAGAAGCGTGTCAGAACGCAAGAAGGGGGCTCTGAGCTGCGCAAATTGATCTTGCGAAGGAATAAGTCCAGCCAGCACGAGAAACACCAACTGAGTCGTGAGGATCCACCTAACATGGATCCTTACGAGATTCGGTGACATCGAGGCTCACGATCGCGCGACGCGCTCAACCTGCGCACGGTTCGCGGTCAGTTGGTCTTTGTGCGAGTGTCCCGTTCGTGCCGGATGCCGTAGCAATGACGGCGACCTCCATAACGGGGGCCACTGCTTAAGTTTCGTTGTCGAACAACGCAATTACCGACGCCGTGTTCGACGCAGGTGCATGGTAGGCCTCGTGGACGCGTGAAATCGCCGAACGCCGGAGCTAACTGTTCGAGAGCGCTCAATCACCCAGCGTCAGCTGTTGGCCTGTCTCAGCTGTCGGTGCCCGGCTCTACAGTGTCGCGTGTGAGCGGGAACGAGTACGTCGGCATGGCCATGGTGCCCGCACGTGTGCTGGACGACCTCGCCGAGGTTCTGATCGACAGGCTCGACCAACTTCTCGATCGGTTGACCGACAGGGCGTTGGCCGCGCCGACACCGGGGTCGGCTCTCTGGGAGTCTGAATGGAACAACCGCGATTCGGCGATCGGTCGAGCTCGCGCCGTCGAGCGGTCTCGGGTTCGATCGGAGTTGGTGCGCCGCGCAGGTGCCGGCCTCGGGTTGGTCGACCACACTCCCCCACCGCCACTGCACACGCAGGTGGCTCAGCTGCCGCGCAGGGTGCGGGCCGGTCGCCGTCGCGTGGACGAGGCGCAGCTGACATTCTTCTGAAAACTAGTATTGTGGTTGATGTTTCGCTCTTTTGCGCAGCGAGCCAGTCGTCATGGTTATCGCTGCCTGATTGTCCGCGAGCCCTCCAGTCGCCAGCCGCCGACCACGGTTGGCGCACGGAGACAGTGTCTTTCGGGCTGTGGGACTACAGGGTGAGCCCGGCGGCATTGTTCCTGCTGATCCCCGGTCTGCGCTGGAGCCGTTCAACGGTCAATGGCGATCAGGCGGTAGTCCGAGACCTTCCAGCCGTCGTCGGTGCGTTCGAGGTCGACCGCTCCGATGTATCCGGTGAACGGGGTGATCTCACCGCTGCTGTGCTGGACGACGCGGTCGATGGTGACGGCAACGGTGGCCTGGTTGTCGCCGTCAATCTCGGTGGCCGTGCCGTTGGCGTAGATGATGGTGTCGGGTGTGGCGAGGGCGGTGACGATGTCGCCGCTGCGCGCCCACGCCGACCATTCCGGGATCGGCTGTGGCGCTGGGTCGGGTGGTGTTGTAGCGGCGGTGGCCATCGATCCGGTGAGATTCTCGCGCTGGGAGTGCAGAGCCTCCCACGGTGAATCCTGTATTGCTGGTTGCCATGTGTAGACACCGGACATGACGGCCGTTGCGACTCCGGCCGGGTACGTGGCCGACGGGTCGATGGCGATCCCGGCATCGGTGCCCGCAGGCGGGGGTGTGTCCGAACCACGGGTGAGGAACACGATCACGGACGCGATGACCACGGCACCGACGATGCCGCAGCACGCGAGAACGATTGTGGCTCTGCGGGTCATCTCGTGCGTTCCTGTGAGTCGAGTGATTTGACGTGGTCGATGTCGGAGATTTGGCCCAGTGCAGCGGCTTTCGCAATGACTTCGAGCCAATCGACGATCGGTGTGGCCTGGCTGGGGTCGAGGATCTGTGCCATGTCTGTGCTACTTCGATTCGATGATGGTAAGTGTCGCAACGGGTACCGACAGATCAGTGTGTCGGTCATGTGCGGTGCTAACCGATGGTGTGGACTCCGGCAGCAGCGAGAACGCTTACTGTCCAGATTGCCCACATCGCCACCACCGTCGAGGCCAGCCGGATGGCCTTCTGGAACACGGTGATGGTCCAGTTCTGTCCCCGCGAGTGATCCACGCCGACGGCGAGCGCGCTGCCGATGGTCATGGCGACGGTGACGACGACGATCGCCAACCAGCCTTGGGCGATGGCATCGTGCGCAGCTGAGCCTCTACCCGCCTCGACGGAGGTCGATTCGGTCGAGGCCAGTACCCAATCGGCGACCGGTACCGCCCACACGGTCCACACTGTGAGCGAGGTCAGGGTGAGCGCGACCAGTACCCGGTGGACGTCGCTGAGCGCGAGCTCGTAAGTGGTGCGAGGCGGTGTGTTGGTCATGACGGTGGCCCTTCGTTCTCGGTACACGTCCGGATGTCCTTATCGGGCCAGATCGTAGTCGGATGCGGTGGCGGTGATGGTGGTGACGTAGTTCTGGGTCTCCGAGTACGGCGGGATGCCGCCGAACTGTTGGACCGCGCCGGGGCCGGCGTTGTATCCGGCGAGCATCAACTCGACGGGATCGCCGGTGATGGCCCCGGATTCGATGCCCGGTCGTAGGGTGTCGGCGACCGAGCAGTTGTAGCGGCCCTGCGCCATGACGGCGTCGCCGATGTCGTTGGGATCCCCCTCCCCCGCAGCTCCGGTGACCACGCCTCGATCGTCGACGGGGAAACCGAACGACGCCCACGTTCCGGGGAGGAACTGTGCATACCCTTCGGCCCCGGCCGGGCTGGTCAGGCCCGGTGTGAAGGCGGATTCCTGTTTTAGCTGAGCGGCGAGGATCGCGGGTGAGAGCTCGCGGCACTGAGCGGCCGAGAGGGCGAGCCACGGCTCGAACTCGGGAGGGATCTGGCCGGCGGCGAGTTGTCCGTGATCACCGAGACCGGCCCCGGGTGCGGTGGTGCAGTTCCCGGTCGCTTTCGGTGCGGATCCGCCGCCGCCGGGGACGGGCCCGTAGGTCTGGCCGGGTGCCGGTGCGCCGTGGCCGACGGTGGTGACGTGGACGTGGTCGAAGTGGTTCTGGGTGGTAGATCCCCTGTCCTCCATGGTGTTCGGTTCACCTTGGGAGGGGATGTATTCCTGTCGCCAGATCATGTATTCGATCCGGAGATAGTCGCGGTTCGCCCACAGGTAGTCCTTGACCTGGTCGCCGAGCGCTTTGCCTTCCTCGGAGGACCAGTTGTCGATCATGATGTCCGCGGCCCGGCCGGAGGGGTGGTCGTCGAATCCCCCACCGTCGGCCCGCCACCCACCGATCGTGGTGATCTGGGGGAACTTCGCGTGAACAGCGCGGGCGACGCGGACCGTGTCGACCTGAAAGTGCTCTTCGGAGCCGACATTGGCGGGGAGAGCCGCCATCTCCGCGGTGCCGCCGTTCGGGGCGGGCGAGGTCGGTGCGGTCGTCGACGGAGACGGGAGCGGGCTCTGGCCGGTCTGTCCGCTGCCGGGCTCGACGGCGTCGTCGTAGAGCGGCTGCGGGTCGATCGCGTTGTCGGGTGACCAGGGCCCGGTGTGGTACTCGAAGTGCAGGTGCGCGCCGGTGGTGTCGCCGTTGTTGCCTTCGTCGGCGATGTGCTGCCCGGCGGTGACACGTTCGCCTGGCTTGACCAGGACACCGTCGGGGAACATGTGCCCGTACACCGTGGAGACGGTCTGTCCGTCGATGTTGTGCTCGAGGACGATCCACATCCCGAATCCGGTAGCGGGTTCGGCTTTGGTGACGATGCCGTCGGCGTAGGCGTAGATCGGGGTGCCGACGGGACCGGCGAGGTCGATGCCCTTGTGCATCGTTCCCCACCGTGACCCGAACGGGCTCGTCAGCTGCGCCTCGGAGGTCTTCATCGGCTTGGAGAACGACCCGGCCGGAACCCCGCCTGCAGCAGAGGAAATGCCCTTCCCGGGAAGGCAATCGGTCGGTACTTCCTCGCGGACGCCGGTGGTGACGAACAGGACCACGAACAGGGACAGTGCGAGCACTACGGCGAGGGCGACGGCGCCGCCTTTTTTCACAGTGCTGCCGCTCCGAGCGAGCGCGGGCCGAACGCCTCGCCGGTGTACGAACGCGGGCCGTGATTGGCGAGACGTTCGGTAAGGGTGCGGTTTTCGCGGCGTAGGCGTTCGTTCTCCGCTTCGGCCGCGCGCAGCCGTGCGATCATCTCGTCGGCAGCCGGGGACCGGGAGGAGCCGAACTGTTGCTTGATCCACCGCGCGACGGTGTTTTCGTGCGCGCCGACCGCAATGGCCAGCGCAGCAACGCATTCAGCGCGGGAGCCGTAGTTGTGGTGGGACTTCTCGTACTCCTCGATCGCCCACGTCCGGGTCTCTGCCGGGTACTCGGCGCGCGAATGTTCGCGGGGATCGTCGGCGCGCATCACCACGCACCGACTATCTGGGAGGCGTCCTCGTCGGCCCTGTAGGCGTCAGCACTGTCGTGGGTGTGGTGTTGGCCGGCGAAGTACTCGGCGAAGCGGGCGTTGGTGTCGTGGACCCCGGTGTCGTATTCGACGTCGGTGAGCACGGTCTGGATGGGGATGCCGGGGGTGTTGTCCTTGGCGACCTTGATCAGGAACTTGCCGCGCCCGATCGGGTTACGGACTGTGCGCCGCTCGGACCCGCGCAGCGCCGCACCGCGCGACCAGGAGGTGACCATGCCCGCTTCCGCGTCGGTGAACTTCAGTTCCCCGGAGAGGCGTTCGACTTCACCGATCGGCAGTCCCCCGCACACGACCATGCCGGCGCGGTCGATGAATCCTTTCGCGGTCTTGATATCGGCTTCGGTGGGCAGGGTTTCGAGGTCGCGGCCGGTGTGGGTGATCATCAGCAGGCCGGTGGCGTCGGTGCGGTTGAGGCGGGTGATCTCGTTGACGCGGGCCACCATGCCCGGTCCTGCGCCGATGACCTGCCACAGCTCGTCGAGGGCCATCAGGAACAGCCGCTGGCGGTCCAGGCCTGCGTCGGCGAGCAGGTGCGCAGCTTCGACGGTGCCGTAGGCGTCGGCCCAGCAGGAGAGCATCACGGCGGCTTTGAGGGTGGTGTCACCGCGGTCGAGGCTCGAGACGTCGATGCAGATCATCGGTGCGTCGAGGTCGATCGGTTCGGTGGTGTGGTCGGCGAAGATGTCCCCGAGCGGGCCGGAGGTCAGTGCGCCGAGGGCCTGCATCAGTTCGGTGATCGCCTCGCGGTAGCCGTCGTGGTCGGTCTTGTACGCGGCTTGGAGCATGTCCTGCGACCCGGCGTCGATGCGGGCGTAGAGGTCCTTGAGCAGCGGCGGGTGCTCGTAGGTGAATCCGCCGTCGGAGTAGAGCTCGCGCAGAGCGATACCGATCAGTGAGTTCTCGAATGCTTTGACCGAGTGTGTGTCGTAGCGGATCAGTTCCACCAGGGCGCAGACGGCGTTGATCTGGCGGGTGGAGATGGTGATGGTGGCGACGTCGATCAGCTCGTCGAGCTCGGCGATCCGGTCCGGGTCTGTGGCCTGGCCCCGGGCGGTGATGGCGTGGACGACGGCCTGTCCGAGGGCTCCGGCGGCAAGGGGGTTGAGGTGTCCGCCGCCGTGGCCGAGGGTGATGACCTGCCCGCCGAGCAGGCGGGTGAGCTTGACGTATTCGCCTTTGATGTCGCCGGCGACGATCGGTGTCTGTCCCCATCCGCACGCACCGAGCAGGATCTTGCGGATCAGCGTCGACTTCCCCAGGCCGGGCAGGGACAGGACGAACATCGAGGGGTTGCCGATGAGCTTGTCGCGGAAGTACGCGAAGGGATCGCACGAGACGGCGTTGCCGGTGATGGCGTGCTGACCGACGATGGTGCCGGACGAGGGTGCGGCCGCGCCGATCGCCCACGGGTTGAGCCCGCACATCTGCACCGAGGTCGCTTCGTATTCGATCGGGGCCGGGACGGTGGACATCCGGCCGCCACCGGGCCCTTTGAGGCCGCGTGTGCTCGACGACAACGCCGCCCGCCACCACGGGTCCCCGGCTGCCTCGTGGACGGCTTGTTCGGCCCGCGGGTGGTCGTTGCGCCACCGCGCAAGGCCCAGGCCGCGCCGGGACAGTGCATAGGGCTCCTCGGCGTCACCGGCGGCGATGGCTGTGGCGAGCGCGGCGTAGTCGGTGTCGCCGATGATCCACCGGACGAATGCCGTCGGCCGCGCAGCGTCGGTCTCGACATACAGGTCATCGGCGTACCCCAGGTCGGGGCGGTCGTCGGTCATGGTCATCGTCGAAGTCTCTTTCTCACGCAAAGGATGGGCCGGTGCGGACGAGCAGTGTCTAGCTGCGGCGTACCAGGATCGAGGTGGAGA